>NZ_JBGCCA010000025.1:0-138099 GCF_041261265.1 Streptacidiphilus sp. MAP12-33 | reverse complement strand
CCGTGGTTGGGCCCGAATGTTTCGCGGGGTACGCCCCGGGGCCGCGCCTCCTGGCGGGGGGGCCAACCCCGGGGGGGGGGGGGGCCCGGCCCGGGGGGCGGCCCCCCCCGCCGCCCGGTTGAGTCAAAACGGACGGAAACGGTGGTGCGGGTGGGTCAGATCAGCGTCGGGGACCCGATGGCGGGCTCCAGACGGCCGGGCACCCAGTCGGCGAACTGCGTGAAGTGCGGGAACGTCACCGTGTTGGTCGCCGGGTGGTGCGGCAGGTGCGGGCGCGGGTAGCCGGTGTGCAGCAGCCACGTCCGGGTGGTGAGGGTGTGGTCGTGCTTGTCCCCCGCGGTCAGGGTGATCCGGTAGACCACGCCGTAGGCCAGTGGCCCGGCGGGCCGGAGGCTGACCTGGTGGGTGACCGGGTTGTAGCCGACGACGGCCGTGTAGCTGTCGTCGTCCGGCCAGTCGCCCACGGACGGGGTGGTGCTGATGTCCGCGTCGATGTGCGCCGGGTCGGTGCCCGCGGGCAGGGTCGCGGTGAGCGGGTGTGCCGCGTCCACGATCCGGTTCGGTCCGGTGGTGGTCGCCCCGCGGCCGGAGCCGTTCAGCGGCGCGGCCGAGAGCACCAGCCCGCCGGGCGCGGCCGCGGTGAGCGGTGCGACGGCGCCGGCGCCGGCGACGGCCGTGCGGGCCGACGCCCCCTGCGTGCCACTGGGCGAGAAGACCGGGCTCACCCAGTAGTTCGCCGAGCCGGACGAGCCGGTCGGGAAAGCGGAGGTGCCGTACTGGTACAGCCCGTTGTGCGCACCGCTCAGATCGGCGAGCGCGGTCAGCGGGTAGGCCAGGTGGGCGCCACCGAAGTAGCCCTCGTCGGCCGCGTAGTTGCCGTTGGGCGCGTGGTAGGAGACCACGTAGGCGGTGTTGGCGCTGATCGCGACCGGGGTCGCGAAGGTGAGCGTCTGCCACCCCGTCGCGGTCTCGTTGGTGAAGGTGCCGGTGGCGAGCAGCTGGCCGGCGGACGACCAGAGGCTGCCGGTGTGGGTGCCGGTGTTGCCGGTGCCCTTGTAGAAGGTGACGCCGGTGACGTTGCCGGCGACCGACGCCTGGAACCGGGCGCCCAGCTCCAGGGAGTTGGGGTCGGCGGTGACGTCGGTGGTGCCCGGCACGGTGGTGGAGGGCCACAGGGAGCAGGGGCAGTTGGTCGCGGGCGGCGTCGCACTGGTGGTGAACGTCCAGGTGACCGGCGCGGTCATGGCGTTGCCCCACAGGTCGGAGACCTGCACCGAGGCGGTGTAGACGGTGTTCAGCGCCAGCTGCGAGGACGGGGTGAACGTGGCCACGTTGCCCGAGGACACCGCCGCGGTGCCCGGGACGGCGTTGCCGCTCGGGTCCTTGACGGTGAAGGCCAGCGTGGTCTGGTCGATGCTCTCGTTGAACGTCGCCGACACCGGGCTGGTGATCGAGACGGCGGTGGCTCCGGAGGTGGGCGACTTCACCGTGACCGAGGGCGGCGTGGTGCTGGCCGTCGAGGTGTCGAGCACCACGTCCACCCAGTAGTTGCTGCCACTCGAAGCGGTCGCGGGGAAGGCGCTGGTCGAGCCGTAGTGGTAGACGCCGTTGGCGCCGGAGGAGCCGCCGCTCTGCACCGCGGTCAGCGGCGCGAGGCCGGCGCCCTGGTTGCTGAAGTAGCCGCCGTCGTAGGAGTAGCCGCCGCCTGGCGCGAAGTAGGAGGCGACGTAGGTGGTGTTGGCCTTGACCGGCACGGGCGAGGAGAAGTTCAGCTGCTGCCAGCCGGACGCGGTCTCGTTGGTGAACGTGCCGGTGGCCAGCAGCTGGCCGGAGGCGGTCCACAGGTTGCCGATGTGGGTACCGGTGTTGGCGGTGGACTTGTAGAAGCGCACCCCGGTGATCGACCCCGGGCTGCTGGTCTGGAACTTGACGCCCAGTTCGACGGAGCTGCCGTCACCGGCGTTGACGGTGCCGGGCACGGAGCTGGCCGGGAAGATCGAGCACGGGCACGCCTGCGGGCCGACGGTCAGCGGCACCGAGGCGACCGCCCCGATGTTGGCGCTGTCGTCCTCGGCGCGGACCTGGATCTGCGTCGATCCCTGGGCGGTCGGCGTCCAGGAGTAGCTCCACGAGGTGAGCCCGGTCGCGGGGTTCCAGGTGGTGCCACCGTCGGTGGAGACCTCGACGCGGGCGACCACGCCGCCGCCGTTGTCGACCGCCGTTCCGGTCACGGTGACCGGCTTCAGCGCCGCCACGGTGCTGCCGGAGGACGGGCTGGTCACGGTGACGGTCGGACCGACGGTGTCGGTCGAAGCGCTCGCCGCGACGAGGTTGCCCTGCAGGGTCAGCGGCTGCAACCCCATGTCGGCGAGGATGTTGACGGTGGCCTGCTGCATGCGGGCGTCCGCGGTGACCGTCGGCGTGCCGGTGGTCGGCACGTTGGTCAGGCCCCAGGACCACTGGACGGTGCCGGAGCCGAAGACGAGCGCGTGCGAGGTCGGGTCGCGGAACTCCACCAGGCTGTGCGTGGCCAGGCCGTTGCCGTAGTTGTTGCCCCAGTCCTCGCGCAGCGTCCCGTTCTCGACGTCCACGGTGGTGGAGGACATGTCGATCTCACCGCTCGGGCGGCTTGCGTCGGCCACGTCGCTGTCCCACTCGTAGCCGAGCGTCCCGGTCGGGAAGACGGCGGTCTGGGAGGGCGTGAGGCTCGCGATCGAGGTGTTGCGCCACAGTCGCATCTTCGCGTAGGAGCCCGGCACGGTGATGGCGTCGCTGCGGTACCCGTTGACCTGGAACAGGGATCCGGTCAGCTGGTTCTCCGGCTCGTAGGGCTGGCCGTAGTTGGCACTGGCCGGGTCCATCCAGGTGCCGGTCCAGGTGCCGCTGGGGTCCGCCACGCCGTCCGGGGTGGGGAACTCCAGCTTGGTCATCTTGTAGCAGACCAGGGTCCGGTTGGCGGTGTTGGTCCCGTCGATGCTGGGCGCGAGCCTGGTCTTCCAGAAGACCTCGTTGCCGCTGAAGAAGGCCTCGTTGACCCCGGCCTTGCGTGCGGCGAGCACGTTGTCCCACTGGGACTGGTTCCAGTACTCGTCGTGGCCCGAGGACATGAAGACCTTGTGGTTGAGCAGCAGCGAACCGTTGGTCGTCACGTCCAGGCCCGAGAGGTAGCTGACGTCGTAACCGTTCTGCTCCAGCCAGGAGATCATCTCGAACTCCGAGCCGTAGACGCCGTTGTCACCGCCGACGTCCAACGGCCGGTTGTAGCTGACCTGGTAGGCGCGGCCGTCGGGCGCGGGACCGTTGCCCTGGTAGAGGTTCTGGCCGCCCCACATGTTGTAGGCCTGCCAGGTCTCGTCCGAGGTCTGCACGACCATGGCCGAGTGGCTGGAGTCGTCACGGACCACGAACGGGTAGGGCATCAGCCCGTTGCCGTCCGTCTGGTCGAAGTTGGCGATGTAGAGCCCCGACACGGCGTCGCTCGGCACCGTCCAGCTGGCCGTCACCGGCCAGTTGCCGCAGTCGACCAGGCCGACGGAGGCGTTGGTGGTACAGGAGGCGACCTTGGTGGCGTAGTTCGCCGGGTACGTCTGCGCGGCCTGCGCGGCCGTGGACATCTCGCGCGCGCCGTCACCACCGTAGTAGCCCAGCCGGTAGATCTCGACGTGGTACGTGACCGGCGACTGGATCTTGAACGAGATGGTGGAGCCGGGCGTCACGCTCTCCTGGGTGGAGAACCCCTGGATGTCACCCCAGGCGTTGGGCGAGAACCAGTCGGACATCGGCGTGCCCGGCTTGGAGTTCTCGCAGACGATCGGATTGGACCCGCTCCCGCACGGGTCGGTGGCCGCGTGGGCGGAGGTGCCGGCGGTGAACGGCAGCAGCAAGCCTGCGAGTACGGCCAGCACGGCGAGAAGGCCGAGGCGGATTCTGGCGCGGCGGCTCGGTGGACTGGTTCGGACGGTGCTCTTCATGGTTTCCCCGGGGTACAGCAGTTCGTGCGGCGGAGCGCGGTGCCGGCGGTCAGGGCCCTGACGCCGTTTGCGCGAGGACGACGCCTCCCGGCGTCGCGTGACCAGATCTCCTCGAAGGTGCTGTGCTGTCGTGCGGTGGCGCCGTTCCTGCGGTCGTGCCGTGCTCTCGGTCGTACGGAGACTGCGGGTTGGTGCTCCCGTCAGCCCAGCGCGCCGGCCAGTGCGTCGACGACGCGCTGCTGCTGGTCGGCGGTCAGGTGCGGGTGGAGCGGCAGCGAGAGGATCTCCTCGCCGGCCCGCTCGGCCTGGGGGAAGGAGCCGCGCCCGTGTCCCAGATGGGCGAAGGCCTCCGTGAGGTGCACCGGAGTCGGGTAGTGGATCCCCGCGCCGATCCCGGCCGCGTTCAGCTTGCCGACGACGGCGTCCCGGTCGGCGCCGGGCACCCGCACCACGTAGAGGTGCCAGACGTGCTCGTTGCCCTCCGCAGTGCCCGGCAGCAGAACCCGCCCGGCGTCCGCGAGGTCCGCCAGCAGCTCCGCGTAGCGCGCGGCCGCGTCGCGCCGCGCCTGGTTCCACCCGGCGAGGCGCGCGAGCTTGGCCCGCAGCGGCACGGCCTGGAGGCCGTCGAGGCGGCTGTTGAACCCGGCCAGGTCGTGGCGGTACTTGACCGTGCTCCCGTGGTTGGCCATCGACCGCACGGTGGCGGCGAGTTCGGCGTCGTCGGTCAGCACCGCGCCCGCGTCGCCGTAGGCACCGAGGTTCTTGCCCGGGTAGAAGCTGGTCGCGGCGATGCCGCCCTGGCCGGGGTGCCGCCCGTGCCGCGTGGCGCCCTGGCTCTGGGCGGCGTCCTCCACGACCGGAACCCCCGCCGGCAGGGCCGCGGCGAGCTCGGCGGCAGGCGCGAGCTGCCCGTACAGGTGCACCGGCACGACGGCGCGGGTGGCCGGGCCGACGGCGGCGAGGGCCGCGTCCGGGTCGATCAGGAAGCTGTCCGGCAGGCAGTCCACCAGCACCGGCACCGCGCCGAGACGCGCGGCGGCTCCGGCGGTCGCGATGAAGGTGTTCGCGGGCATCACCACCTCGTCCCCGGCCCTGACGCCGACCGCCCGCAGCGCGAGCTCGACGGCGTCGGTACCGTTCGCGACGCCCACGCAGTGGGCGACGCCCCCGAACGCGGCGTACTCCCGCTCGAAGGCGGCGACTTCCTCCCCACCGATGAACGCGCTGCGCGCCAGCACCCGGTCGAACCCGGCGCGGATCTCGTCAGCGATCTCCGCGTGCGCGGCGCCGAGGTCGACGAGGGGGATCTGGTCCATACGACGTGAGCTCCTGTCTTTTCGTCTTTGGGGGCGCGAGGCTCTACTGATGTGCGGCTCCGCCGCGTGGGCGCGAGCAACCACTGACGAGCGGATGGCCCTGCGCGTTCGGGGCTCTACGTGGGTGGGTGGCCTGTCGCGCCCCGCGGCGGAGCCGCTGATCGGCAGAGCCCCGCGCCCCTGGCAGGTGGCAACTCATTCAGAACGTGATCCGGAACCGGCCGATGCTTCCGCGCCGGAGCGCCGAGCCAGACCTCGCCCGGCGGCAGGTCCTCCAGCAGCACGGCGCCCATGCCGAGTTGGGACCAGGCCCCGACCGTGAGCCCCTCACGGACCAGCGCGCCCGCGCCGAGGTACGCGCCCGTGTCGACGCTCACCCCGCCGCCGACGCGGACGCCGGAGGCGATCGTGGCGAAGTCCCCCACCATGTCGTCGTGCGTCAGCACGACCTGCGGCATCACCGCGACGTGCGCGCCCACGCGCACGGACGCGGTGAGCGCGCAGTGGGCCAGCAGCACCGAGCCGGGGCCGATGCTCGCGCTGTCCGCGACCGCCGCCGTGGGGTGGACGACCGTCCCGTACCGCTGCTCCGGCAGCCCGAGGCGGCGGACCAGGCGGGCACGGCCCGCCCAGTCGCGGGGGTTGCCGACGCAGACCACGACCGGGGCGTCCGGATGCGCGTGCACCAGCTCGCTGCCGCCGAGCACCGGCAGCCCGTCGACCTCGGTGCCGTGTCGGCCCGGGTCGTCGTCGAGGTGGGCCAGGACCGCGTCGGGGCCGTGCGCGGCGCGCGCGGCCTGCGCGGTCTCCCGCGCGAAGCCGCCCGCGCCGACGATCAGCAGCCCCTTCACCGCCGCGCCTCCGTCACCAGCGCCGCGACCACGCGGTCCTGCTGGGACTCCGTCATGGCATGGAAGAGCGGCAGGATCAACGAGTCACGGGTGACGCGCTCGGTCACCGGCAGCGCCGCGTGCGGGTGCTGGGCGTAGGCGGGTTCGAGGTGGGCGGCCATGATGCCGCGCCGCGCCGAGATCCCGGCGTCGGCCAGCCCCGCCAGCACCGCGTCGCGGCCCTGCGGCCAGCCGTCCTCGGGGAGGACCCAGTAGGACTGGAAGGTGGTCGTCCCGTGCGCCGGGTCGCGCACCGGTCGCAGGTCCGGCGCCCGCTGCGCGAGCAGCGCGTCGTAGCGGGCCGCGAGCGCCCGGCGCCGGGCCACGATCCCGTCCAGCTTACCGAGCTGCACCAGGCCGACCGCGGCCTGGATGTCGGTCATCCGGTAGTTGAAACCGACCTCCAGGTACTGCTCCAGCACCGGCGTGCGGCTGGCGTGGCGCTCGGCGGCGGAGGCGCTCATGCCGTGTTCGCGCAGGCGCCGCAGCCGGGCTGCGACCTCGGGGTCGTCGGTGGTGACCATGCCGCCCTCGCCGGTGGTGATCACCTTGCGGGGGTGGAAGGACCAGGCGGCGAGCAGCGCGCCCGCGCCGACCGGGCCGCCGGCGACGGTCGCGCCGATCGCGCAGGCGGCGTCCTCCACGACGGCGACGTCCCACTGGGCGCAGGCCTTCCGCACGCCCTCGACATCGGCGGGCACGCCGCCCTGGTGGACGAGCACGACGGCGCGGGTGCGCTCCGTCCGCACGGCGGCGATCGTCTCGGCGGTCAGGTTGCCCGTGGCCGCCTCCACGTCGGCGAAGACCGGCTCCGCGCCGACGTAGCGGACCGCGTTGGCCGTCGCGACGAAGGAGAGTGACGGCACCACGACCTCGTCGCCGGGACCGAGACCGAGCGCGACCAGGCACAGGTGCAGCGCGGTGGTGCACGAGCTGACGGCGACGCCGTACCCGGCGCCGACCCGCTCGGCGAAGGCCTGCTCGAAAGCCGCGACCCTGGGGCCCTGCGCGACCCAGCCGGAGCGGACCGCGTCGGCGGCCGCCTGGGCCTCCTCCTCGCCCAGCCACGGCACCATGACCGGGATCCGGTCCTCCGCCGCGCTCACCCGGTCACCTCGGCGGCGTCCTTGACGCGCTCGCCCCGCCACCAGCCGACCAGGTCGGACAGGCCGGTCGGCAGGTCGATCTCCGCGCGGAAGCCGAGGCGCTGCGCCGCGTTCTCGATCTCGGCGAGCCGCCTGGTCACGCCGTTGACCGCGCGGGCCGGGCCGTGGACCGGGGTGAGGTCCGAGCCCATGGCCTCCAGCAGGCCCTGCGCCAATTGCAGCAGGCTGGTCTCGGTGCCGCTGGCGACGTTGAACACCTCGTCGGTCAGCTCGGCCTCCGCGGCCAGCAGGTTGGCGCGGGCGATGTCGCGGACGTCGACGAAGTCCATGGTCTGGGTGCCGTCGCCCAGGATCAGCGGCGGCTCCCCCGACTCGATCCGCTCCATCCAGCGGATCAGCACCTCGGTGTAGAGGCCGTGGATGTCCATCCGCGGGCCGTAGACGTTGAAGTAGCGCAGCGCCACGTAGTCCAGCCCGTACATGGCGTGGAAGCTGCGCAGCATGCCCTCGTTGAACGCCTTGGCCGCGCCGTAGAAGGTGTCGTTGTTGTACGGGTGGTGGCGCTCGGTGGTCGGGAAGGTCTCGGCCAGGCCGTAGAGCGAGGCCGAGGACGACGCCACCAGCTTCTCGACGCCCGCCTGGACGGCTGCCTCCAGCACGTTGAAGGTGCCGTCGACCATCACCTCGTTGGCAAGGCGGGGCTCCTCGGCGCACTGGGTGATCCGGATCGCCGCGAGGTGGAAGACCAGCTCCGCGCCCTCCGTCGCCTTACGGACGGTGTCGGCGTCGCGAATGTCCCCGTCGACGACCTCCACCACCCCACTCGGCAGGGCGGTGGCCAGGTTGGCCATCCGTCCCCGCACGAAGTTGTCGAGCACGGTGACGTGCTCCGCCCCCTGCTCCACCAGCAGGTCGACCAGGTTCGAGCCGATGGTGCCCGCTCCGCCCGTCACCAGGATCCGCTTGCCGCGTACGCTGCCCAAGTCGCTTTCCTTCATCAGGTGTTGCCGGTTCAGGTTGCTCTGCGTGCAGTTCAGTGCCCCGTGCGCAGGCCGACGACCGCGCCGTGGAAGGCGAGGCTGCGCGAGGCGGCCTCCAGGATGTCCAGCACCCGCAGCCCGGACCGGCCGTCGGTCAGCGGCGGGCGTCCGGTGGTGATCGCGTCGGAGAACTCCTCGACCATGGCGCGCAGCGCCTCGCGCTCCGCCAGGGCGGGCGCGACCATGTCGCCGGTGCGGTAGGAGACGAGCATGTCGCGGCGCTCCTCGGCGCCGATCTCCTGGGGCGCGGCCAGGTCGACGCCGCGGTCGAAGACGGCGACGCGCTGGGCCGGATTGAGGTCGTCCCAGACCAGGGTCCGCTTGGCGCCGCCCACCATGGTCGTGCGCACCTTGGTCGGCGAGAGCCAGTTGACGTGCACGTGGGCGATCGCGCCGGTGCTCAGCTGGAGGGTGAGGTAGGCGATGCAGGCCTGCCCCGCACCGATCGGATCGGCACCGTGGGCGGCGACCGCGACCGGCCGGACGTGCTCGGGCAGGATGACGTCGAGGATGGACAGGTCGTGCGGGGCCAGGTCCCACAGCACGTCGATGTCCTTCTGCACCAGCCCGAGGTTGATCCGCACCGAGTCGACGTAGTGCAACTCGCCGAGGTCGCCGCCGTGGACGAGCTCGCGGATCCGGCCCACGGCGGGGGTGTAGCAGTAGGTGTGGTCGCACATCAGGGTGAGACCACGCTGCTCGGCCTCCTCGACCAGGCGCAGGCCGTCGGCGTAGGTGGCCGCGAGCGGCTTCTCCACCAGCACGTGCTTTCCCGCCCGCAGGGCCGCGAGCGCCACGTCGAGGTGGGTGCCGGCCGGGGTGGCGACGGCGACCGCGTCGACCTCCGGGTCCGCGAGCACCTCGGCGAGGTCGGCGGTGGCCTGGACGGTGGAGTAGGAGCCGAGCACGCGGCGGGCCCGGTCCACGTCGAGGTCGCACAGCCACCGCAGCCGGAACCGGTCGCAGCCCTGGAAGTTGCGGACCAGGTTCGGACCCCAGTAGCCGGCACCGACGACCGCCACGCCGAGCGGTCCCTCCGTCCTCGCCGACCCGGTGCTTGCCTGCTCTTGGTTCTGCCCCACCTGTGCGATCCCCCTCGTCGGTCCGGATGCGGTGCGCTGCTTCTTCGATGGCGTCTTCCGTGCGACCCGTTCGGGCATCAGTAGGCCCCCGTCCCGCGCACCACGGCCGGGCCGGTGCGCCGCAGGATCTCCGCGTCGAGCGCCAGGGACCAGTTGTCGACGTAGGCCAGGTCGAGCCGGACCGCCTCCTCCCAGGACAGGTCGGAGCGTCCGCTGACCTGCCACAGGCCGGTCAGCCCCGGCTTGACCAGCAGCCGGCGCCGGATCTCGTTGGTGTAGCCGTCGGCCTCGACGGGCAGCGACGGACGCGGCCCCACCAGGGACATGTGTCCGGCCACCACGTTGATCAGCTGCGGGAGTTCGTCGATCGAGTAGCGGCGCAGGGCGGCGCCCACCCGGGTGACCCGGGGGTCCGCCTTGATCTTGAACAGCAGCCCGTCGCTGTTCTGGTTGAGCTGCGCCAGCTTGTCCTTGCGGTGCTCCGCGTCCTCCTGCATGGTGCGGAACTTGAACATGGTGAAGTGGTTGCCGTACTGCCCCACCCGGCGCTGCCGGAAGAGAGCCGGGCCCCGGCTGTCCATCCGCACCACCAGCGAGACGGCCAGTATCAGCGGGGCCAGCACGACCAGCATGGCCGCGGCCAGCCCGCGTTCGAGCACTTCCTTGGGCAGCCGGGCTCCCCGGCCGAGCTGTGGCGCACGCACGCCGACCAGCGTCATCCCGTCGGCCACCCGCACCGACAGCCGCGACTCGGCCACGTCCGTGAGCAGCGGTGCGACCAGGAAGTCGGCCCCGGCCGCCGCGGCGCTCCAGGACAGACGTCGCATCTCCGCGCCACCGATCTGCGGGCTCGGCACCACGACGACGGTCGCGCTGTCCGTGTCGTGCAGAGCGTTCTGCAGCTCGTGCAGCCCACCCCACACGTGTTCGGCCCACGGCCCCAGCGTGGCCGCCTGGTCGGGATCGGCGAGGCACACGCCCACCACCCTCAGCGCGGCGTGGGAGGTCCGCACGAGCCGGGGCAGCACCTGGCTCACGCCCTCGGCCGAGCCGACCAGGACGGTGGCCCGGTGCCGGCGCTCGGCGGCGAAGGCCCGCAGCAGCCGTCTGCGCAGCGCCACCCGCACCACGATCCCGGTCACCGCAACGGGGACGGCGGCCAGCATCATCGAGTGCAGGAAGTCGTCGTCGCGCAGCACCAGCCAGTAGCAGCTGACGGCGACCGCCGGCAGCGCCACGGCACCGCGCAGCACCCGGCGGAACTCCTCGCGCCCGGAGCCGAGCATGTCGGCGTCATAGGCCCGGTAGGCGCCCATGGCGAAGAGCCAGGCGGGCGGCAGCCCGAGCACCAGCGCCCAGTGCCGGTGCGCGGTGTGGATCAGCAGGCCGGCCGCCAGCGCGGCCAGTCCGTCGGCGACCAACAAAGTACGCCGGTACCGGTGCAGCCACTGTCGTCGCCGACGGGCGCCCCCCTGTGTGCGGCTCGTCTGTTGGAGTCCATGCGTCATCGGTCCGACGATCATGCATCCCCCCGGGTCTACGGCTACCGCCTCAGCCCACGTCTGTCACAAGTCGAACTGGCCGATCAGGTGGATCGGGTCGATCTGTCGCTGTGCTAGAGGTCGTGCGAGAGTGGTCCGGAAACCCGGACACATCGGCCCGGGGTGGTGCGGAATCGGGACGACGGCCTCCTCCCCCAGGAGACCGGAATCTGGTCAAGGGCAGATCAACCACGCCCAAACCCCCGCTCGCGCAGCAATCTAGACCATGTCGGCGCAACAGCGTGACGGAATCCAAAGGTTGGTGATTCCGGTGGTGCAAGTTCTGGCCATACTTCGTAGGTGACTCGTGAAGAGATCAGTCTGGTGATCCCCGCGCACAACGAGGAACGGGTGATCGGGCGCCTGCTGGACGCGCTGTTGGCCGAGGGCCCCGAGGGGCTCGACCTCGTCGTGGTGTGCAACGGCTGCACCGACGGCACGGCGGAGGCGGCCCGCTCGCGCGGGCCGGCCGTCCGCGTCGTGGAACTCGAACAGCCTTCGAAACACTGGGCCTTGAGAGCGGGTGACGAGCACGCGCGCACCTTCCCCCGGCTCTACGTCGACGCCGATGTGGTCCTGACCGGGGCGGATGCGCGCCGCGTGGCGGCGGCCCTGACCCCCGGCGTGCTGGCCGCCGCACCCGAGCGGGAGATCCCGCTCGCCGCCAGCGACTGGCGGGTCCGTTCCTTCTACCACGTCTGGCTGAGACTTCCGACGGTCCGTCAGGGACTGTTCGGACGAGGTGCCGTAGCCGTCACAAAGGAGGGTCACAGCCGCCTCACAGCCCTTCCCGAGCTGATGGCTGACGACCTGGCGTTCTCGCTCGCGTTCGGGCCGGAGGAGCGAAAGGTCGTGAGCGAGGCCCGCGTGATCATCCAACCTCCGCGCAGCTGGCCTGATCTGATGCGCCGTCGCGTCCGGGCGACCACATCCACCGGGCAACTGGAGCACCACCAGCGCACGGACGGCGTCCCGGCGCACGGCAGCGCCGCCGGGAGCGCCCGCACGAGCCTCGGCGACCTGCGTGCCCTCGTGCGCGCCGAACCACGCCTGCTGCCGTCTGTCGTGGTCTTCGCGGCCACCGCCGTCCTGGCCCGCCGCGCAGCGCGGCGCGCGGTGCGTGCCGGCGAGGGCGGCGCCTGGCTGCGGGACGAGAGCAGCCGTTCCTGAGCCGCGCCCCTGATTCCCCGTCCGCCCGACACAAGGGAGCACCCCATGAGCGATCCGGTCCACCGCTTCGACGCCCGCCCTACCGCCCAGGTCGACCCCGCCGCCACTGTCGGCGAGGGCACCACCGTCTGGGACCTCGCCCAGATCCGCGAGCACGCCGTCCTCGGGCGCGAGTGCATCATCGGCCGCGGCGCCTACGTCGGCCCCGGCGTCCGGCTGGGCGACCGGGTGAAGCTGCAGAACCACGCCCTGGTCTACGAGCCTGCCATCCTGGGCGACGGCGTGTTCGTCGGCCCGGCGGTGGTGCTCACCAACGACCACTTCCCACGCTCGGTCACCCCCGCGGGCAAGCTCAAGCGCGGCGCGGACTGGGAGGCGGTGGCCGTCGTCGTCGAGGAGGGCGCGAGCCTCGGCGCCCGCTCGGTCTGTGTGGCCCCGGTCCGCGTCGGCCGCTGGGCGCTGGTCGCCGCGGGGGCGGTCGTCACCCGCGACGTCCCGGCCTTCGCCCTGGTCGCGGGCGTCCCCGCCCGCCGCATCGGCTGGGTCGGCCACGCAGGCACTCGCCTGGTCGAGTGCGAGTCGCAGCCGGGCACGTGGGAGTGCCCGACGAGCGGCGCGCTCTACGACGAACGGGACGGCCTGCTCTTCGAACGGTGAGGTAGCGGCACCCCCGGGGGCGCGGGGCTCCGCTGATGTGCGGCTCCTCCTCGTGGGCGCGACAGTCCCCCAGCCTTCGGCCGGGAGGAGCCCCCTCCGGCATGCGGATGGTCCTCAATGCGCAGGCTCATCCGCACGCCGGTGGTTGCTCGCGCCCACGCAGGGGGCGCATCCGGCCGAAGGCTGGGAGGAGCCGCAGATCGGCAGCGCCCCGCGCACCTGAGGCGGTGCAGCTACCTGGCCTTCTCCACCAGCTCGCGGAACGCCGGGCGCCGGAGCGCCTCGCGCAGGGGCTCCGTCCAGTCCGGCTGGGCCGGGATACCAGCGGCGGACCAGCGGTCGTGGCCAAGGACGCTATAGGCCGGCCGCGCCGCCGGGCGGGGAAAGGCTGCGGTGGTGGTCGGGCGGATGCGGTCAGGGTCCAGCCCGGCGTGGGTGTAGACCGCGCGGGCGAGGCCGTACCAGGTGGTGCGGCCGGAGGACGTGCCGTGGTAGACGCCCGGCGGCGCCTCGCCGCCCGCCGCCGCGCGGCCGAGTGCGACGAGGCGGTGGGCCAGCGGCACGGTCCACGTCGGCTGGCCGTGCTGGTCGTCGACGACGTCGACGCTCGGCCGCTCCGCGGCCAGGCGCAGCATCGTGGCGACGAAGTTCGGGCCGTGCTCGCCGTAGAGCCAGGCCGTGCGGACGACGTAACCCGCCTCGGGCAGGCGCTCCGCCAGCAGCCGCTCACCCAGCAGCTTGCTGCGGCCGTAGGCGTTCCGGGGCCCGGTCGGCGCGTCCTCGGGCTGCGGGTCCGGCGAGGCGCCGGGCAGCACGTAGTCGGTGGAGAGCTGGAGCAACCGGGCACCACCGTGGGCGCACGCGTCCGCCAGCAGGCCCACCGCGTGCCCGTTCACGGCGTCGGCGCGGTCCGGCTCGCTCTCCGCCGCGTCGACGTTGGTGTAACCGGCGCAGTTGACGACCACGTCGTGTCCGGCGACCGCCGCCCGCACGGCTGCCGCGTCCGTGACGTCCAGCGCGGCCCGGTCCGCGGCGGTGACCCGCTCCGCCCCCGCCTCGCCGAGCACCGCGACCAGATCCCGGCCGAGCATCCCCCCGGCCCCGGTGACCAGCCACCTCAGCCCCGACGCCCCGCTCATCGCGAACCCTCCGCGCGCTGCTTGAGCGGCTCCCACCAGGCGCGGTTCTCGCGGTACCAGGCGACGGTGTCCGCCAGGCCCTCCGCGAACGCCACCCGCGGCTCGTAGCCCAGCTCGTGCCGTGCCTTGCCGATGTCGAGCGAGTAGCGAAGGTCATGTCCCTTGCGGTCCTCGACCGGGACGACCCGGTCCCAGCCCGCCCCGGTCGCCTCCAGCAGCTGGCCGGTCAGTTCACGATTCGTCAGTTCCCGGCCTCCGCCCAGGTGGTACACCTCCCCCGCACGTCCCTTGAGCAGGGCCAGGGCGATGCCCTGGCAGTGGTCGGCGACGTGCAGCCAGTCGCGCACGTTGGCGCCCGTCCCGTAGAGCGGGACCGTGCCGCCGTCCAGCAGGTTGGTGGTGAACAGCGGGATGACCTTCTCGGGGAACTGGTACGGGCCGTAGTTGTTGGAACAGCGGGTGACCACGACGTCCGCGCCGTGGGTGCGATGGTGGGCCAGCACGAGCAGGTCCGACGACGCCTTGGACGCCGCATAGGGCGAGTTGGGCGCGAGCGGCCAGCTCTCCGTCCAGGAGCCCTCGGCGATGGAGCCGTAGACCTCGTCGGTGGAGACGTGCAGGAAGCGGCCGACCCGGTGGCGCCGCGCGGCGTCCAGCAGCACCTGGGTGCCGAGCACGTTCGTGGTGACGAACGGGACCGCGCCGGCGATGGAGCGGTCCACATGGGACTCCGCGGCGAAGTGGACCACCGCGTCCTGCCCGGCGGTGACCTCGTCCACCACCTCCGGGTCGCAGATGTCGCCCTCGACGAAACGGAAGTCGGGACGGCCCTCGACCGACGCCAGGTTGGCCCGCACGCCCGAGTAGGTGAGCTTGTCCAGGACGGTGACGCGCGCACCGTGGAGCGGGGCCCCGGTCGCGGTGAGTGT
This sequence comes from Streptacidiphilus sp. MAP12-33, assembly GCF_041261265.1. Classification (NCBI taxonomy): domain Bacteria; kingdom Bacillati; phylum Actinomycetota; class Actinomycetes; order Kitasatosporales; family Streptomycetaceae; genus Streptacidiphilus; species Streptacidiphilus sp. MAP12-33. The sequence continues at coordinate 123,258 of NZ_JBGCCA010000025.1, read as the reverse complement.
CTGCCGGACGAACTCCGAACCGATGAAACCGGCACCGCCGGTGACCAGTATGCGCATAGTCCGGCCAGCATAGGCAGAACGCCGGTCCGGCCGGGTGGAAACGCGCGTCCGCCGCGGATGAACGTCCACGGTATTCTCACCGAACCTGCCTGACTCCCACTCAACTGCCGCTAGTGTGTGCGATATGCGCGGCATCCTCCTCGCGGGCGGCACCGGCAGCAGGTTGTGGCCGCTGACCCGGTCCGTGTCCAAGCAGCTCATGCCCGTCTACGACAAGCCGATGGTCTACTACCCACTCGCCACGCTGCTCATGGCGGGCATCCAGGAGATCCTGGTCCTGACCGCACCCGACGACCAGGATCAGTTCCGCCGCCTGCTCGGCGACGGCTCGCAGTGGGGCGTCCGGCTGGAGTACCAGGTGCAGCCCCGACCCGAGGGGATCGCCCAGGCGTTCGTCCTCGGCGCCGAGTTCATCGGGGACGAGGCCGTGGCGCTGATCCTCGGCGACAACATCTTCCACGGCAGCGGGCTGGGCACCCGGCTGGTCGAGAACAAGGGCCTGGACGGCGGTCACATCTTCGCCTATCCGGTCGCTGACCCCTCCGCCTTCGGCGTGGTCGAGTTCGACGAGACCGGTTCCGTGCTGTCGATCGAGGAGAAGCCCGCCCGTCCGCGCTCCCGTTACGCGGTGCCGGGACTGTACTTCTACGACAACGACGTGGTCGCCCTGGCCCGTGAGCTGCGGCCCAGCGCCCGCGGCGAGTTGGAGATCACCGACATCAACCGGGCCTACCTGCGCGAACGGCGCCTGCGGGTGAGCCGGCTGGACCGGGGTACCGTCTGGCTCGACACCGGCACGTTCGAGTCGCTGGTCCAGGCGGCCGAGTACGTCCGCGTCATCGAGCAGCGCCAGGGCCTCAAGGTCGGCTGCGTCGAGGAGATCGCCTGGCGCATGGGGTACATCGACGACGCCCGGCTGGAACAGCTCGCCCGCCCACTGGAGCGCAGCGGCTACGGCACCTACCTGATGGACCTGCTGACCACCGGAGGCCTGTGATGAAGATCCGTCCGCTCGCCGTCGAGGGCGCCTGGGAGATCACTCCGCAGCAGCACAGCGACCCGCGCGGCACCTTCCTCGAGTGGTACCGGCCCGACCTGCTGACCGAGGCCGGGGTGACGCCCTTCGCCATCGAGCAGGCCAACATCTCCGTCTCCGCCGCCGATGTCGTGCGCGGGGTGCACTTCGCGGACGTGCCGCCCGGCCAGGCGAAGTACATCACCTGCGTCAACGGCGTCGCCTGGGACGTGATCATCGACCTGCGGGTCGGCTCGCCGACGTTCGGGCTCTGGGAGTCCGTCCTCCTCGACGCCTCCGACCGCCGCGCGGTGTACCTGTCCGAGGGGCTCGGGCACGCCTTCTGCTCGCTCGCCGAGGGCACCACGGTCGCCTACTTCTGCTCCACCCGGTACGCGCCGCTGCGCGAGCACACCGTGCACCCGCTCGACCCCGACCTGGCCATCACCTGGCCGGTCCGCACTCCGCTGCTGTCCGACCGCGACGCCGCGGCGCCACGCCTGGCCGAGATGCTCACGGAGGGCCGCCTGCCCCGCTACCTGCAGGACGTGTGACGGACGGTCGGACGTGGTCGCTCGGAGCCGGGCGATCAGATCCGGCCGTCAGACCCGGGCCCAGCACTGGACCAGCGTGAAGGTCGTGCCCCGCAGGTCAGGTGCGGCCAGCTCCGCCTCCGCCTCCGAGAACAGGGAGTCCAGCTCGCCCGGGTCGGCGAGGGCGACCAGGCGGTGGCGGAGGGAGGCGGCCATGTCCAGGGGCGCCCGCAGGAAGGGGTGGCCCGGGGCGAGATCGAGGACCTCGGTGCGGATGCGCGGGGTGAGCCCGCGGGCGTGCAGGACCTCGGGCAGGGTGCGGCCCGCGTCCATGTCGCCGCCGGCGGCGCGGAAGGCCCGTGCGAGCAGGTCCAGCAGCCGCCGGGTCGCGGGGACCGGGCCGTCGAAGCGCCAGGTGCCGCAGTCCGGCTCCTCCAGCACCAGGACCCCACCGGAGGCCAGCAGCGAGAGGTGGCTGGAGAGTTGCTCCTCCACCCGGCCCAGCGGGGCCATCATCAGCCGGGCGTGGATCAGGTCGAAACCGCGCCGCTCCAGGCCGGTCGCGAAGAGGTCGTCGACCAGCAGTCGCACATTGAGCAGCTTGTCCCGTTCCGCGACACCGGCCGCGCGCTCCAGCACGCTCTTGTCGATGTCGGTGCCCAGCACCGAACCGGTGTCACCCGCCCACGCGCTGAGCAGCCGCAGCCAGCCGAGCGCGCCGCAGCCCACGTCGAGGGCGCGGCGGCCGTGGCCGTCGGGGCCGAGCTGTTCCAGGAGCCGCCGGCCGGCGGGCTCCCAGACCTCGGACTGGAGCAGCAGGCGCTCCAGCTCACCCTCGGCGCTCCGCCCTGTCTGACCCGCCAACAGGTAATCGCTCATCGCGTCCCCACCCCGAACCCTCGGAACCGGCGCTCCCACGGTAGCAACCCGCCCGGCCAACAGGGGACCGACTTGACGCAACCCCCAGTTGTCCTCCAGGTACTCAGCGGCTCGGCGTTCAGCGGCAGGCGGCGGCAAGGCGGGTGAGGCCGAGGATGGCGTCGACCGTCGGAGTGGGCACCTCGACCAGCCGACCGATCTCGCGGACCGCGCCGATCAGCGCTCCCAGCTCCAACTCCTTGCCGGCCTCCATGTCCTGGAGCATCGAGGTGCGGAAGGCGCCCAACTGGCGGGTGACCTGGGTACGGTCGGCGGGCGTCTCGGCGACGGGGCAGCCGATGCGCGCGCCGATCTCGGCCGCCTCGCGCATCGCGGCATGGCAGAAGGCGCGGACGAGTTCGTCGTCGATGACGCGGTCGGCGGTGGCACGGGTCAGGGCGGAGACCGGGTTGGTGGTCATGTTGCCCCAGAGCTTGTACCAGATCTCGGCGTGGATCGAGGTCGAGGCGGTCGCGTCCAGCCCGGCCCCGCGCATGAGCGCGACCAGGCCGGCGAGCCGGGCCGACTCGGTGCGGTCCGGCTCGCCGAGGATCAGCCCCGTCCCGGCGACGTGGCGGACCAGCCCGGGCTCGGGGGTCGCGCAGCTCATGTGGACGACGCTGCCGACGACGTGCCGGGCCGGGATCGCCCGGGCGATCCGGCCGCCGGGGTCGACGCAGTCGAGGCTGCGCCCCTGGCAGGGGCCGCCGAAGCCCTCGAAGAACCACCACGGAACGCCGTTGAGTATCGGCACCACGATCGTCTCCGGCCCGAGCAGCGGGGTGACCGCGGGCAGGGCGGCGGGCAGCGACTGGGCCTTCACCCCGACCAGCACCAGGTCCTGCTCCCCCAGAGCAGCGACGGAGGCCGGGGCGCCCGAGTCGGCGATCCCGGCGAGCGGCCCGGTCAGCAGCGTGCCGTCCGGCTCCCGCACCCGCCAGCCGTGCTCGGCCAGCGCCGTGTACGTCGCGCCGCGCGCGACCGCGCTCACCGTCGCCCCGGCGGCCGCCAGCCGCGCCCCGAGGAAACCGCCCATCGCGCCCGCACCCGTCACCGTGATCCGCATGCGCCGAACCTACCTCGCGCGCGGCGCCTACCGCGTGGCCGGCTCTCCCCGGATGACCCCGGACGACCCTCAACCGCGCACGTGCTGAAGCCAGGCCGGGCGGCCGGCCAGGGTGGCGGCGCGCTTGGCCGCGTCGGCGGCGGCCAGCTCCTCGGCGGTGGCGAAGCAGCGAGGTATCCACTCCGCCGAGCGCGCCACGCGGGCCGCGAGATGAGCGACGTAGGCGGACCGCAGGGCGTTCGGGGTCGGGTGGCCCTCCTCGGGGACAAGCCACTCGTCGGGGACCTCGGCGACGACCTCGCGCAGCAGGGCCTCGGTGACCTGCGGCGCGAGGTCGCGGTCGGCGGCGGCGACGTCGGGCCCGTAGCCTCCCAGCGCGTGGGCGGACATGTCGTAGGCCTTGCCGACGGCCTCGTCCGCGCCCTCCCAGCGGTGGTGGAAGATCAGGGCGGCGCCGTGGTCGATGAGCCAGAGGCGGCGGTGCCAGACCATCAGGTTGGGATTGCGCACGGTCCGGTCGACATTGCCGACGAGCGCGTCGAACCAGACGACGCGGCCGGCCTCCTCCGCGCCGATGTCGACGCCGTCCTGGCCGGGACGGAAGTCGGTGGCGCCGGGGAGGTAGTCCATGCCGAGGTTCAGGCCCTCACTGGCCCGGTGCAGGTCCTGTACCTCCTGGTCGGGCTCGTGCGCCGAGACGGCCGGGTCGAACCGGATCAGCACCAGCTCGGGCACGCGCAGCCCGAGGCGTCGCGCGAGCTCCCCGACGATCACCTCGGCGGCCAGCGCCTTGCGGCCCTGCGCGGCGGCGTGGAACTTCACCACGTAGGTGCCGCAGTCGTCGGTCTCCACGACCGCGGGCAGCGATCCCCCGGTGCGCAGCGGCTCGACGTAGTCGAGCGCGGTCACCTCGGCGAGCTCACCGTGCGCGGTCATGTCTGTCCTCTCGCCCCGTCCGCCGAGCCAGGCCCCGCGGGCCCAGGGATCGGTCCCGACCAGCAGATCCACCCAGTCAAGCATCCTCGGTCACCGGATCGCCCGTCGGACGGCCCCGGCCGCCGAGGGCGGTCAGCAGCCGGCTCAGCGTCGCCACCTCGGCGGCGGTGCAGCTGGAGACGAACCAGTCGTCCGCGACCTCCTCCGCGCTGGCGGTCATCTCCCCCAGCCGCTCGCGCCCGGTGGCGGTGAGCGCGGCGTAGGCGATGCGGGCGTCGCGCGGGTCCTTCTCCCGCTCGACCAGCCCGATCCGCTCCAGCGGGCCGAGCCCGCGGGTGACCCCGGAGGCGGTGAGCCCGACGGCGCGGGCCAGGTCCACCCGGCGCATCCGCCCGTTCGGCGCGGCGCCGAGGTGCAGCAGCACCTGGAAGTCGGCATAGCTGATGCCGTGCCGGTGGGCGAGGACCGAGTCCAGCCGCTTGGCCAGCACGGCCTGGGCGCGCGCCAGCCGCAGGGCGGTGTCGAGCGCGTCGCTGGAGTGGCTGCCGTTCATTGCGGCAGCCTAGCAGATACTTGCGGACTCAAGGACTTGTCGTTGAGTTGAGGTAGGCGAGGACGGCCCGGACCCGACGGTTGGTGTCCTCGTCGTCGGTGATGCCGAGCTTGCCGAACATCGAGGTGGTGTACTTGCCCACCGCACTCTCACTGAGGAAGAGCCGGCGGCCGATGGCCTGGTTGGACAGCCCCTCGGCCATCAGCGCCAGCACCTCGTACTCCCGGTCGGTCACGCGCTCAAGACCCCGGCGCGGCGAACCGGTCGCGAGCAGCTTGGCGATCACAGCCGGATCCAACGCGGTCCCGCCCGCGGCAACCCGCTCCAGGGCGTCGACGAACTGGTCGGCGTCGAAGACGCTCTCCTTGAGCAGATAGCCCACCCCACCCGAGCCGTCCGCCAGCAGCTCGCGCGCGTACAACTGCTCGACGTGCTGGGAGAGGATCAGGATCGGCAGCCCCGGCAGCTCCTGGCGGGCGGCGAGCGCCGCCCGCAACCCCTCGTCCTGCTGGTTCGGCGGCATCCGGACGTCGACGACCGAGACGTCCGGGCGGAACGCGCGCAGCGCGTCGAGGGTCTCGGGGCCGGTGGCCGCCGTGGCCACCACCTCGTGCCCGCAGGCCTCGATCAGGCGGACCATCCCGTCGCGCAGCAGGTAGAGGTCTTCGGCTACCAGGATTCGCATGGCACCATCATGATCGCCACAGTGGGTCCGCCGGGCGGACTCGTCACCTCCATCGTCCCGTCGAAGACCGCGAGCCGGCGGCGCAGGCCGTCGAGACCGCCACCTGACCGCACCGCGGCACCTCCCCTGCCGTCGTCCTCGACCTCGACGCGCAGCGCGGTCGCGTCCCGGCGGATCGTGATCCGTGCGTGGGTCGCCCGGGCGTGCTTGGCCGCGTTGGTCAGCAGTTCGGCGACGGCGAAGTACAGCGCCGACTCGATCGGCGCGTCCAACTCCAGTGCCCCCTCCGCCCGGACGGACACCTCCAGCGGGCTGTCGAGCGCGAGCGCGCGGACGGCGTCGAGGAGCCCGCGCTCGCTCAGCACCGGCGGGCTGATCCCCCGGATCAGCTCCCGCAGTTCGGCCAGTGACGCGGTCGCACCGGCCTGGGCCTCGCGCATCAGCGCCCGGGCCGCCTCGGGGTCACGGTCCATCAACCTCTGCGCGGTGGCCAGCGAGAGCCCGAGCGCCACCAGCCGCGCCTGCGCGCCGTCGTGCAGATCCCGCTCGATCCGACGGATCTCGGCGGCCTGGGCCACCGTCACGTCCGCGCGCTGCACCGTCAGTTCCTCCACCCTGTCGGCCAACGCCATGGCGGGCGAGGGCCGCAGGAACCGCACCGCGACCGGCTCCAGCAGGCGCCAGGCCCACGGCGCGGCGGCGAGGAGGACCAAGGCGCCGACCGCACCCGCGACTCGCACGGACGTCTGCGCGGAAGCCGACCCGAGGACCGCCACGGCCAGCCCGCCCGGCGGCAACGCCGCGACCAGACCCGCCGTCAGCGGCGCGACGGCGACGAACCGCAGGTCCCGGAGGTTGGCCGGATCGCGCCAACGAAGGCGCCACCGCTGGTCCATGAGGGCGTCCCGCCGGGTGCGCTCGTACGAGAAGCCGTTCCACCAGTAGCCGGTGGAGAGTCGGGTCACGGGCACGGCCCGCCGGTAGCCGCCGGGAATCGTCGTCCCGCTCCACCGCGCGACCAGACGACGGGCGGCCTGGCAGACGGGGCGGGCGAGGCCGATCGTGCCCGCCACCACCAGCAGCACCGGCGCCGACCACGACCACGGGTTGGTGGCCCCCCACCAGATCCCCCACGCGACCGCCGCAGCCCATACCCCGGGCACCGCCAGGCACACCGCCGCGACGGCGCACGACCGCCCGAACCCCGACACCCACGCGCCGAGCAGCCTCATCCCACGCCCTCCGTCACCCTGTTCGATGCTCCCACCCTGCCCGCCGCACAGCCCGGAACGAACCGGTTCGGCGCAGGAGTGGGGCTGGCCCCACCCTCGCGTGGGCCAGGACGCATACCGGCGCCACCGGGCGCTCCGTAGCGTCGGTGAGCATGGAGAACACAGCGAACATCCCGCTCGTGGTGCGACGCGGCGTCCAGGTCTACGCCGTCCTCAGCACCGCCGCGCTGCTCACGGTCGTCGCGGTGTCCGCGAGCGGCGGCGCGATCACCACCTTCATGTGGGTCAGGGCCGGCCTGCTGCCGTTGCTCTCGTCGGTGCTGCTGCGGCTGTCGCCGGCGCGGCTGCGCGTGGTCAGTGTCGTCCTGCCGGTCGCGATCGTGGGCGTCGACCTGGTCCCGGGCGTCTGCCCGCTCTGGTTCGCGGCGATCCAGGCCGTCTGCATGGTGCCCGTCGTGCGGATCGCCGTCGCCGTCAGGCGCTGACGCGGGGCGCGAAAGGAGGGAGGCACCCCGGGCGTCGTGCCCGGGGTGCCTCCCTCTGTCGTTCCCGACCGGCGTCAGCCGCGCAGGGCCGCGCCCACCCGGGCGGTCGCCTCGGCGACGGCCGACTCGCGGGCCGCGGAGGCCTCGTCGGCCGTCAGCGTGCGGTCGGCGGCGCGGAAGCGCAGCGCGTAGGCCAGCGACTTCCTGCCCTCGCCCAGGCTCTCGCCCCGGTAGACGTCGAACAGCCGCAGCGACTCCAGCAGCGAACCAGCGCCCGCACGCAGCGCGGCCTCGACATCGGCGGCCTTGACCGCCTCGTCGACGATCAGCGCCACGTCCTGCGTCGCCACCGGGAAGGTGGAGATCTTCGGGCCGGTGGCCTTGACCGCGCCGCCCTCGGTCAGCAGGTCGAGGTCCAGTTCCATCGCACAGGTGCGGTCCGGCAGGTTCATCGCCTTGATGACACGCGGGTGCAGCTCACCGGCGTGGCCGACGAGCACCTCGCCGACGTACAGACCGGCGCAGCGGCCCGGGTGCCACGGGGTGTGCTGGTCCTGGCGAACCGTCAGCTCGACACCGGCGGCGTCCGCGACGGTGCGCGCGGCCTCGACGGCGTCGGCCCAGGTCCACACCGTCGCCTTGCCCCACCAGCCCTGCGGGTCGCGGCTGCCCGCGAACACCGCGCCGACGCGGTACGGCTGGCGCGGCAGGGCCGCGTCCAGCTGTGCGATCTCGTCCTCGGTGGGACGGCGGTCGACCGGCAGGCGCGGGGCCTGGTACAGCGTCTCGGCCGTGCCGTCGACGCGGAAGATCCGGCCGATCTCGAACAGCGCCACGTCCGTGGTGCCGCGGCCCACGTTGCGGTGCAGCGCGCCCAGCAGGCCCGGCAGCATCGTGGTGCGGAGCGAGGGCTCCTCGTGCGAGATCGGGTTGGCGATCTTCACGGTTTCGCGGCGCGGGTCGCCCGACTCGATGCCGAGGGCGTCGAGGACGGCCTCGCCGATGAACGGGTAGTTCTGCACCTCGACCTGGCCGGCCGAGGCCAGCGCGATGCCGATCCGGCGGCGCAGCCGCTGCGCCTCCGTCAGGCCGCGGCCCGCCGGGACGTTCGGCAGGGTGGAGGGCAGGTTCTCGTAGCCCTCCAGCCGGATGACCTCCTCGCAGAGGTCGTTCGGGTCGGTGAGGTCGGGGCGCCAGGTCGGCGGGGTGACGACCAGCACGTCCGTGCCGACGACCGTGCAGCCGACCTCCTGGAGGCGGCGCACGACGGTCTCGCGCCCGTACTCCTGGCCCGCGACGCGGTCCGGGAGGTCGGCGGAGATGGCGATGGAGTGCACCGGGTGTGGCGCGACGATGTCCGTCACACCCGCCTCGGCGGTACCGCCGGCGACCAGGACCAGCAGGTCCACGGCACGCTGCGCGGCGGCCTTGGTGGCCTCCGGGTCCACGCCGCGCTCGAAGCGCTTGGCCGCCTCGGAGGGCAGCTTGTGACGCCGCGCGCTGCGCGCGATGGAGACCGGCGCGAAGTGCGCGGCCTCGATCACGATCTCGCTCGTGCCGGTGACCTCGCCCGTCTCCGGGTCGACCACCGCGTCGGCGATCTCGGTGCCCGCGCCGCCCATAACCCCGGCGATGCCGATCGGGCCGGAGTTGTCGCAGATCAGCAGGTCCTCGGCATCGAGGGTGCGCTCCACGCCGTCGAGCGTGCGCAGCTTCTCGCCCTGCGTCGCACGACGGACCGTGATCGCGCCGTCGATGCGGTGCCGGTCGTAGGCGTGCAGGGGCTGGCCCATCTCGAGCATCACGTAGTTGGTGATGTCGACGGCCAGCGAGATCGGGCGCATGCCCGCCTTCTGGATCCGGCGCTGCATCCAGATCGGCGACTTGGCCGCCGGGTCCACCCCGACGACGCTGCGCGCGACGAACCGGTCGCAGCCGTACTGGTCCTCGACCTTGACCAGCGGGCCGTACGAGTTGGCCGGCGGCACGTCGATCAGGGCCGGGTCGCGCAGCGGCAGGCCGTAGGCGATAGCCGTCTCACGGGCGACGCCGCGCATCGACAGGCAGTAGCCGCGGTCGGCGGTGACGGCGATGTCCAGCACCTCGTCGACCAGCTCCAGCAACTCGATCGCGTCGGTGCCGGGCTCGAACTCCGGCGGCAGCACGATGATGCCGTCGTGGTCGTCGCCCATGCCCAGCTCGCGGGCCGAGCAGATCATGCCCTCGGAGGTCTTGCCGTAGGTGGCGCGCGCCGCGATCGGGAACGGGCCGGGCAGCACCGCGCCGGGCAGCACGACGACGACCTTGTCGCCGACGGCGAAGTTGCGGGCACCGCAGACGATGTTCTGCGGCTCACCGGTGCCGTTCGCGTCGCCGACGTCCACCTGGCAGTAGCGGATCGGCTTCTTGAACTCGGTCAGCTCCTCGATCGCGAGGACCTGACCGACGACCAGCGGGCCCTTGAGGTCCGCGCCGAGCTGCTCCACGCCCTCGACCTCGAGGCCGGCGCGGATCAGCTTGGTCTGGATGTCTCGGCCGGTCTCACCGGCGGGGAGGTCGACGTACTCCCGCAGCCAGGAAAGCGGGACGCGCATCAGATCTCCATCCCGAACGGAAGGGTGAAACGCACGTCACCCTCGACGATGTCTCGCATGTCCTCGACGTTGTGCCGGAACATGAGCATGCGCTCGATGCCGAAGCCGAACGCGAAGCCGCTGTACTTGTTGGGGTCGATGCCGCAGGCGACCAGCACCCGCGGGTTGACCATGCCGCAGCCGCCGAGCTCGATCCAGCCCTCGGAGGAGCAGGTCCGGCAGGGACGGTCCGGGTTGCCGACGGACTCGCCGCGGCAGACGAAGCAGACCATGTCCATCTCGGCGGACGGCTCGGTGAAGGGGAAGTAGTTCGGGCGCAGGCGGGTGGAGATGCCCTCACCGAAGAGCGACGCGACCATGTGGTCGAGGGTGCCCTTGAGGTCCGCCATGGTCAGGCCCTCGTCGACGGCGAGCAGCTCGACCTGGTTGAAGACGGGGGTGTGCGTGGCGTCCAGCTCGTCGCTGCGGAAGACGCGGCCCGGGCAGATCACGTAGACCGGCGGCTCGGCGGCGGCGAGGAGGGAGCGGATCTGCACACCGGAGGTGTGCGTGCGCAGCACGACGGAGTCGGCGTCCTTGAGGAAGAACGTGTCCTGGGTGGAGCGCGCCGGGTGGTCCGGACCCATGTTGAGGGCGTCGAAGTTCAGCCACTCGGCCTCGACCTCGGGGCCCTCGGCGACGGAGTAGCCCATGGCCGTGAAGACGTCCATCAGCCGCTCGGCGAAGGTCGTCAGCGGGTGCCGGCCACCGCGCGGGGCGCGGTCGTACGGCAGCGTGACGTCCACGGCCTCCTCGACCAGCACGCGCGCGTCCCGCTCGGCCTCCAGCGCCGTCCGGCGCTCGGCAAGGGCCTTGTTGACCGCGCCACGCGCGGCGCCGACGAGCTTGCCCGCGGCGGCCTTGGCGGCGGGCGGCAGGGCGCCGATCTCACGGTTGGCGAGGGCGAGCGGAGAGCGGTCACCGGTGTGCGCGACCTTGGCCTCGTGCAGGGCGTCGAGATCGGTCGCGGCGGCGAAGGCGGCGATCGCCTCGTCGCGCAGGCGCTCGATCTCCTCCGGCTTCAAGGCCTCGACCTCCACGGGGTCGTACGACTTGTTGGGTGCGGACATCTCTCTCTTCCCGTTTGCGGCAACGCGCGGCCAATGGCCGAGTCTAATGGGTTTGCGGACGGATCCATTTCGCAGTCCGGATCGCCGCCTATCCAGGGGCGCGAGGCCGGACCGATTTGCGGCTCCGCCGCTTGGGCGCGACAAGCCGGGTCAGTTTCGGCTCCCACGGCCAGTTGCACCCTCAGGGGCGCGGGGACTGCGCGAGAAACCACCGACGTGCGGATGGCCCTGCGCATTGGGTGTGCTCTACCGCCTCGGGTGGGTCGCGCAGTTCCTCGCGCCCCTGATGTTGCTACACCAGTACCTCAGGGATCCCGGGCGGCAGAATAAATCGGAAACTCGCTCCGCCCTCGGGTCCGCGGTCGACGCGGATGCTTCCGCCGTGCGCCTCGACGATGCCCTTGACGATATAGAGGCCAAGACCCGTGCCGCCGCGCTTGCTGCCGCGCCAGAAACGGGTGAAGACGCGCGGGATCGACTCCTCGGGGATGCCTGGCCCCTGGTCGCTCACCGTCACCGCCGTCCCTTCGCGCACCCGCCCCGAGGCCTCCTCGGACTTCGCGGGTCGGACCTCGATGGTGACAGTCCCCTCGCCGTGCCGCACGGCATTTTCCAGCAGGTTCCCCAGCACCTGGTCGATCTTGTCCGCGTCCGCCCACAACAGCGGCAGCGGCTCCTCGACGCGGATCGAGAAACGTTCCGCCGCGACCCCGGCGGCGACCAGCCCGTCCACATGCCGACGCACCGCGCCCTCCAGGCGCAGCGGCTGGCGGCGCACCTCCAGCCGTCCCGAGTCGATCCGGGAGATGTCCAGCAGCTCCGCGATCAGGCGCGTCACCCGGTTCGCGTCCGCGTCCACCGTCTCCAGCATCAGCTTCCGCTGGGGTTCGGTGAACCGCTCCCACTTCTGCAGCAGGGTGGCCGTGAACCCCTTGACGCTGGTCAGCGGCGACCGCAGCTCGTGCGCCACGGTGGCGATCAGCTCGGCGTGGCTGCGCTCGGTGCGGCGCCGCGCCTCCGTCCCGCGCAGGCAGACGACCACGCGCCGCACCGGCCCGCACCCACCGCCGTCGCGGACGTAGCGCGCGGAGACCAGGACCTCGCGGCCGCCCGGACCGGGCAGCAGCAGGTTGCGCTCCGGCTGGCGGGTGCGGATGCCGAGGCCGCCGTAGGGGTCGGTGAGCTGCCACCAGCGGCGGCCCTCCAGGTCCTCCAGGGGCAGCGCCTCGTCCAGCGGGCGGCCGAGGACGGCGTCCGCGGTCAGGCCGGTGACCCGGGCGGCCGCGCCGTTGAACAGGACCACGCGGCCGTGCTCGTCGGCGATCAGCAGCCCGTCGGGGAGCTCCTCGGGGTCGAACAGCGTCTGGGACGGCGCCTGCGAGGGCTCGGTCGGCGCGACGCGCTGCCCTGGTAGCCGGCCCGCCATGCGCCCCACCTCCGCTCCCCCTGCCCCCGGAATGGCCACCCTAGCGAAACGGCCCTACCCACGGCAGTCAGGAACGACACCCTCCGGGTGCACGCTGGGCGCGCGCGGAGGCGTAGAGGCAGACGGCGGCGGCCGTGGCGAGGTTCAGGCTCTCGGCATGCCCGTGGATGGGGACCCGCACCACCTCGTCCGCCAGCGCACGCGTCGCCTCCGGCAGGCCCCAGGCCTCGTTGCCGAAGAGCCAGGCGGTCGGCGCGCCGAGGGTGCCCTCGTCCAGCTCGGCGTCCAGGTCGCGCTCGCCCGCGCCGTCGGCGGCCAGCACGCGGATGCCCGCCGCCCGCAGTCCGGCCACGGCCTGCTCGACCGGCACGCCGACGGCCACCGGGAGGTGGTAGAGGCTGCCGACCGAGGCGCGCACGGCCTTGGGGTTGTAGAGGTCCACGGACGCGTCGGTGAGCACGACCGCGTCGGCACCGGCCGCGTCGGCCGTCCGCAGGACCGTGCCGGCGTTGCCGGGGTCGCGGACGTTGGCGAGCAGCGCGACGAGCTTCGGCTTGGCGGCCAGGACGGCCTCGAAGGAGGTGTCGACGAAGCGGCAGACGGCGACGACGCCCTGCGGGGTGACCGTGTCGCAGACGGCGGCGATGACCTCGTCGGTCGCGGTCAGCACCGGCACGCGCTCGGCGCGGGCGCGGTCGAGCAGGTCGGCGTGGCGCTCGGCCGCCTCCAGCGTGGCGTAGATCTCCACCACGGAGTGGGTACCGTCCGGGAGGGTGCCGAAGTCCACGGCCTCGCGCACGGCCTGCGGGCCCTCGGCGAGGAAACGCCGCTCCTTGCCGCGCTGGGCGCGACGGGAGAGCCGCCGGGCGGCGTTGACCCGGGGCGAGCGCAGCGAGGTGAGCTCGGGCTGGGACGACGTGTGCGGCAGGGACATCGCGGTGATCATCACTCCAAGACCGGAGAACCGGAGACCGGCAGAACGGGTCGGGCCCGCAGGAGGTCACCCCCTGCGGGCCCGGTTGCTTCCACCCTGCGGGTGGAGGTGCTACTGCGCTACCGCGAAGGCAGCTCAGGCGGCGGCGTCGGCCTTCGGCGCGTTGACGTCGGCCGGCAGCGCCTTGCGGGCGGCCTCGACCAGCGCCTCGAACGCGGCGGAGTCGTTGACGGCCAGCTCGGCCAGCATCTTGCGGTCGATCTCGATGTTGGCAGCCTTCAGGCCCTGGATCAGGCGGTTGTAGGTCATGCCGTTCGCGCGGGCGGCCGCGTTGATGCGCTGGATCCAGAGCTGACGGAAGTCGCCCTTGCGCTTCTTGCGGTCGTTGTAGTTGTAGACGAACGAGTGGGTGACCTGCTCCTTCGCCTTGCGGTACAGGCGCGAGCGCTGGCCACGGTAGCCGCTCGCCATCTCCAGGATGACCCGGCGCTTCTTGTGGGCGTTCACTGCCCGCTTGACGCGTGCCACGTTATTACTCCTTCAAAGGGACCGCGGTGGATGTCACACGGCCCGGTTTACGAATGTGGTCGAAAAGGATCAGCAGGCCCCGAGGGGCCGCGATCACTTGCCGAGAAGCTTCTTGATCTTCTTCGCGTCGGCGGGGGCCGCGATGACGGTGCCGGCCAGGCGGCGCGTCAGCTCGGACGACTTGTGCTCGAGGTAGTGGCGGCGACCGGCGCGCTGGCGCTTGATCTTGCCGGTGCCCGTGAGCTTGAAGCGCTTGCTGGCACCGGAGTGCGTCTTGTTCTTCGGCATGTCGCCGTACTCTCCTCGTCGGTCCGCTCCCGCCCGTTCCGCGTTGCGGCGGGGCGAGCGGGAGCGCTTCGTTTCTGACAGGGACTCTCCGGGTGGGAACTCGGAGAGCCGGTGGTGCAGGCGCGTCCGGCGGTCAGCCGGCCGCGGCCTCCGTGCCGGCCGGAGCCGGCGTCTCGGCGTCGGCGACAGCCTCGGGCTGCTCCTCCGCCGGGGCCTCGATGGCCTCGTCGTCCTCGAGCTCGTCGTCGAGCTCGTCAACGTCGTCGAGCTCGTCAACGTCGTCGATGTCGTCGATCTCGTCGGCAGCCTCGTCCGCGCCACCCTGGCGGCGCGGGACGACGCCGGCCTGAGCCGCGGCCTTGCGGGCGGCCTGGGCCTCGCGGGCCTCGGCCATGGCCTCGGTCTTCTTCTTGTGCGGACCGAGAACCATGATCATGTTTCGGCCGTCCTGCTTCGGCGAGGACTCGACGAAGCCGAGCTCCTGAACGTCCTCCGCCAGGCGCTGCAGCAGCCGGAAGCCCAGCTCGGGACGGGACTGCTCACGGCCACGGAACATGATCGTGATCTTGACCTTGTCGCCCTGCTTGAGGAACCGAACGACGTGACCCTTCTTGGTCTCGTAGTCGTGCGGGTCGATCTTCGGCCGGAGCTTCATCTCCTTGATGACCGTGTGCGCCTGGTTCTTCCGCGCCTCACGGGCCTTCATCGCCGACTCGTACTTGAACTTGCCGTAGTCCATGAGCTTGCACACCGGCGGGCGTGCGGTCGCAGCAACCTCGACCAGGTCGAGGTCGTACTCCTGCGCGAGCTCAAGCGCCTTGGCAAGCGGCACGATGCCGACCTGCTCGCCGCTAGGACCGACGAGTCGCACCTCGGGGACGCGAATCCGGTCGTTGATGCGGGGCTCGGTGCTGATGGATCCTCCTCGGTTGCACCCACGGACTGCCGGGCGGCAGCCGCGTTAGCTGGCTGGGTACCGCCACACAGAGCTTCATGCGTGCCGCGGTACCTATGCTTCTCATAGCACCGCGGGCACGAAAAAAGCCCCGCATGACGCGCAGGCGGAGCTCCATCCATGGCACAACCGACGGAGCAAACCCTCTTGACCTCGTCCGGACGGACGGGTGCAGGCGGGATCGCCTCGTCTTGGACCATTTGACCCGACGACCGTGAGGTCGGTGCGGGTGGGAAGTCGGAGCCTCCACTTGCGGGCCGGGACTGCGTCAGCCGTAGCGGCGGAGCGGTACCTGGCCGGTCTCAGTCTGCAAGCATAGCAGCGTCCCGCCGTACCGCAGAATTCCCGCTCGCGGGGGTGGTTCCGGCAGACTGAGGCCCATGAGCGACTCCCCCTCCCCCCAGTCCCCCGACTTCGACGACCTCACCCGCGACATCGCGGACGTCCCCGCCGTCGAGGTCATCACCACCGTCGCCGTCCACCTGATGAGCGCGGCCGCGGTGAACCTGGGCCTCGCGGAGGGCGGCGAGGCCCACAAGGACCTCGACGAGGCCCGCAAGCTGATCACGGCCCTGGCGGGCCTGGTCACCGCCGGTGCCCCGGAGATCTCCAACTTCCACGCGGCCCCGCTCCGCGACGGCCTCAAGTCCCTCCAGCTCGCCTTCCGCGAGGCCTCCCTCGTCCCGGACGCCCCGGGCACGGGCCCCGGCGAGAAGTTCACCGGGCCGGTCTACAGCTGAGAGGTCGTCGCACCCCCAGGCTGCAACCCAGGGGCGCGAGGCTGTGCCGACATGCGGCTCCTCCCTCAGCCTTCGGCCGGGAGGTGCCCCGAGGTACCCCCTGCGTGGGCGCGGCAAGCCACTGACATGCAGGCCGGGGGCGCGCAGGGCCATCCGCACGCGGGTGGTTGCTCACGCCCAGGCCGAGGAGCCGCGTATCAGCAAAGCCCCTACCCCTTACGTCCGTGCGTAGAAAGCGTTCGCGGGTTCGTTGCCGCCCGGCGTGACGACCGCCAGGTCGAGGCCGCGGTCCAGGCGGATGCGGAGCAGCTCGCTGTCGGCGAGGGAGGCGGCGACCGCCTGGAGGGTGGCGGGGGTGGCATCCGGGGCGACGATGAGGACGAGCTGGGCGTCCGCCTGCTCGCTCGCGAGCAGGTGGGCGCGCAGGACGACGGCGTGCTTGTCCAGGATCGCGCGCAGTTCGTCCGCGACGCCCGCGTCGCGGAGGGGGGCGACGTGGGCGCGGCCCTCCGCGACCGCGCGCAGGGCCGCGCCGGAGAGCTCGAAGAAGACCGGGCCCGCCAGGTCGATCAGCAGCGTGTCCGCGTGCTCGGACCAGACGGCCTGGACCGCCTGGGACGCCGGGACGGGTGCCGGGCGCGCGTCGGCGCGCCACGCGGCGAGGGACGCGAGCGAGGTGAAGGCGGGAAGCCCCTTGCGGCCGTCGGGCGCCTCGATGGTCGGGACGGCCATGTCGCTGGTCTTCTCGTGCTGGTGACCGTGCTCGTCGACCTCGACCTCGCCGAGGACCGCGACGATGGGGACCATCAGCCGTGCGGTCGCGAGCAGCGCGAGCACCCGCTCCTCGTTCTCCTGGGTGCGCTCCGCCGCGTACGCCGCGAGCGCCGCCGCCAGTCGAGGGTCCGCCGTACCGTCGTCACCCGCGAACCCCGGGTCAGGGATGTTCTTCCGCTCCACCCCGTGAGACTACGCGAAGCGCTCGGGGATCAGCTCGTGCCCGGAGCCTGACCGCCGGTGGAGCCGCCCAGGGAGCCGCCGGAGAAGTCGGTGACCCCGGAGACGATCTGGTCCATCACGGACAGGCTCGGCGCCTTGCTCGCGACATCGAAGCCCAGGCGCAGCGCGACCAGCTTGTCACCGGCCTTGTCCGGGAAGACCACCGTCTCGACCGTGCCGTTGTTGCCGACCTTGGCGTTCACCTGCCACCGCACGAGGTAGCCGGAGCGCCCCGCCACGGTGACGGCCTTCTCCTCCAGGACCTGGTGGCCGGTCACGTCGCCGTAGGAGTCCTTGACCGCCGCGGCGATGTCCGCCTCCGCGGCGGCCTGGGCGCCGCCGCTGACGGACGCGCTGAGGGTGACCGTGTCGACGCCGGCGTAGGAGCAGGTGTTGTTCGAGCTCCCGGTGGAACCGGCGCAGGTGTAGGTGCCGAAGGAGCCGGAGGCGTGCCCGTCCGTGGTGGTGCCGCCGGTCCAGCCGGAGGGGAGGGTGATGCTCAGCCCGTCGGCGACGTCGACGGCCGCGTTGGAGCCACTGCCACCGCCCGAGCCACCGTTCCCACCGCCCAGGCCGCCACTGCCGCTGCCGCCCGAGCCGCCGTTCCCGCCACCCAGACCACCGTTACCGCCACCCAGGCCACCACTGCCGCTACCGCCCGAGCCGCCGTTGCCGCCGCCGAAGGGATTCACGCCGTCACCGCCGTTCGGCGCACTGCCGCGGACGCTCACGGACTGCTGCCCGTTGTTGTTGCCGTCCATGGCGAGGTACGTGACCAGCGAGCCGACCCCCAGGCCGACGATCGCCGCGACCGCGCCGACCAGGACCGGGCCGGGACGCCGGCGCGGGGCCCGGTCGACCGGGGGCTCGCCGGAGATGAACACCGTCGTGTCATCGGTGCGGGTGCTCACGGTCCACTCGGAGCCGTTCCACCAGCGTTCGCCCGGGGTGTCCGGGTTCGCGGGCTTGGGGTCCGGGTACCAGCCGGCGGCGGGGGGCGCAGTCTCACTCACATCCGGCACCGTACAGGTGGGCCGATAAGCATGCGGTCAGCTGGCGCTGTCGGCCGGCTGGGAGGCGGTCACCGAGCCTGGGACGGCGGCGAGTCCAGCCACCGCCCCAGGTACACGGTGAAGGGGCCTACATCGGGGTGACGTACGCGCCGGAGATGCCGCCGTCGACGAGGAAGTCGCTGGCGGTGATGAAGGACGAGTCGTCGCTCGCCAGGAAGGCGACGGCGGCCGCGATCTCCTCGGCGTGGGCGAAGCGGCCGGCGGGGATGTGCACCAGGCGGCGCGCGGCGCGCTCCGGGTCCTTGGCGAACAGCTCCTGCAGCAGCGGGGTGTTCACCGGCCCCGGGCAGAGCGCGTTGACGCGGATGCCCTCGCGGGCGAACTGCACGCCCAGCTCGCGGGACATCGCCAGCACGCCGCCCTTGGAGGCAGTGTAGGAGATCTGCGAGGTGGCGGCGCCCATCTTGGCCACGAAGCTGGCGGTGTTGATGATCGAGCCCTTGCCCTGCCGCTGCATGTAGGGCAGCGCGGCCTTGCAGCACAGGTAGACGGAGGTCAGGTTGACCTCCTGCACCCGGCGCCAGGCGTCGAGGCCGGTGGTGAGGATGGAGTCGTCGTCGGGCGGGGAGATGCCCGCGTTGTTGAAGGCGATGTCGACGCTGCCGTAGGTGTCGAAGGCCGTCTTGAACAGCGCCTCGACCTGCTCGGCGTCGGTGACGTCGACCTGGACGAAGGTGCCGCCGACCTCCTCGGCCGCCGCCTTGCCCGCCGTCGGGTCGACGTCGGCGCAGACGACGTTGGCGCCCTCGGACGCCAGGCGGCGCGCGGTGGCCAGGCCGATGCCGGAGCCGGCGCCGGTCACGACGGCGGTGCGGCCGACCAGGCGGCGGCAGACGGTCTCTTCCTGCTGGTGGGTCACGGCTCTTCCTATTCCTCGGTGCTGATGAAGACGTTCTTGGTCTCGGTGAAGTGCGCGAGCGCGTCCGGGCCCAGCTCGCGGCCGAGTCCGGACTCGCCGAAGCCGCCGAACGGCGTCCAGTAGCGCACGGAGCTGTGCGAGTTGACGGAGAGGTTGCCCGCGTTGACACCGCGCGCCATCCGCAGCGCCCGGCCGATGTCCCGGGTCCACAGGGAGCCGGAGAGGCCGTAGCGGGTGGCGTTGGCCAGGCGCAGCGCGTCGGCCTCGTCGGTGAACGGCAGCACGACGGCGACGGGGCCGAAGATCTCCTCGGTGGCGGCGCGGCTGCCCGGGTCCTCGGGGGCGAGCAGCGTCGGGGCCTGCCAGAAGCCGGGCCCCTCGGGCGCGGTGCCCTGGGCCAGGACGGGCACGTCGTCCGTCAGGTAGGAGCGGACGCGCTCGCGCTGGACGGCGGAGATGAGCGGGCCCATCTCGGTGGCGGCGTCGCGCGGGTCGCCGACACGGACGGCCTCGATCGCGGGGGCGACCAGGGCGAGGAAGTCCTCGTAGACGTCGCGCTGGACCAGGATCCGGGTGCGGGCGCAGCAGTCCTGGCCGCTGTTGTCCAGGAAGGCCATGGGCGCGGCCGCCGCGGCACGGGCCAGGTCGGCGTCGGCGAAGACGATGTTGGGGCTCTTGCCGCCGAGTTCGAGGGTGACCCGCTTCAGGTTGTCGGCGCACCGGGCCATGATCTGCTTGCCGACGGCGGTCGAGCCGGTGAAGACGATCTTGCGGATGCCGGGGTGGTCCACGAGCGCCTGGCCGGTGATCCGCCCGTGGCCGGGCAGCACCTGGAACAGCCCCTCGGGCAGTCCGGCGTCCAGCGCGATCCGCTCCAGCCGCAGTGCCGTGAGCGGGGTGGTCTCGGCGGGCTTGAGCAGCACCGCGTTGCCCGCGGCGAGCGCCGGTGCGACGCCCCAGGCGGCGATCGGCATCGGGAAGTTCCACGGCGCGATGACGCCGACGACGCCGAGCGGCTCGTGGAAGGTGACGTCGAGGCCACCGGCCACCGGGATCTGCCGGCCCATCAGCCGCTCGATCCCGCCGGCGGCGTATTCGAGCAGGTCGCGGGCGTTTCCGGCCTCCCAGCGGGCGTTGCCCAGGGTGTGCCCGGCCTCGGTGACCTCCAGGTCGGCGAGCTCGTCGACGGCCGCGTCCACGCCGTCGGCGAAGCGCCGCAGCAGGCGGGCGCGGTCGCCGGGGGCGAAGGAGACCCAGCTCTGCTGGGCCTTCGTCGCACGTTCGACCGCGGCGTCCACCTGTTCGGGTGACGTGGTGGTGATTTCCGCGACAAGCTCTTCGGTGGCGGGATTCAATACCCGCAGAACATCAGGGAGAAGTTCAGTCATGTCGGGTGCTCACATGCGCTCGAAGGAGCGGAAACGCTCCCAGTCGGTGACGGCGGAGTCGTAGGCGTCCTGCTCGACCTGCGCCATGGTGGCGTAGTGGGCGACGACCTCGGGGCCGAAGGCGGCCTTGGCCAGCTCGCTGCCGGTCCACAGCTCGGCCGCCTCGCGCAGCGTGGTCGGCAGGTGGGCGTAGTCGGCCTCGTAGGCGTTGCCGGTACAGGCCTCGGGGAGTTCGAGGCGCTGCTCGATGCCGTGCAGACCGGCCGCGATCATGGCGGCGACGGCGAGGTAGGGGTTGACGTCGCCGCCCGGCGCACGGTTCTCGAAGCGCAGCGAGGGCCCGTGGCCGACGACGCGGAGCGAGCAGGTGCGGTTGTCCTTGCCCCAGGCCACGGCCGTGGGCGCGAAGGAGCCGGGGCGGAACCGCTTGTAGGAGTTGATGTTGGGCGCGTAGAGGAGCGTCAGCTCGCGCATCGCGGCGAGCTGACCGGCGAGGAAGTGGCGCATGAGGTCGGACATGTGCCCGTGCTCGTCGGCGAAGGCCGGCCTGCCCTCGGCGTCGCGCAGCGAGAGGTGCACGTGGCAGCTGTTGCCCTCGCGCTCGTTGTACTTCGCCATGAAGGTGAGCGCCATGCCCTCCTGGGAGGCGATCTCCTTGGCGCCGGTCTTGTAGACGCTGTGCTGGTCGCACGTGGTCAGCGCGTCGTCGTAGCGGAAGGCGATCTCGTGCTGCCCGAGGTTGCACTCCCCCTTCGCCGACTCGACGACCATGCCGGAGGCGCCCATCTCGTTGCGGATCCGGGCCAGCAGCGGCTCGATCCGGGCGGTGGCGAGGAGCGAGTAGTCGGCGTTGTACTGGTTGGCCGGGGTCAGTCCGCGGTAGCCGCGGTCCCAGGCCTGCTCGTAGGTGTCACGGAAGACGATGAACTCGAGCTCGGTCCCGGCCCAGGCGGTCAGCCCGAGCTCGGCGAGACGGTCGAGCTGCTGCCGCAGGATCTGCCGGGGCGAGGCGGCGACGGGCGAGCCGTCCTCCCAGGCCAGGTCGGCGGTGACGAGCGCGGTGCCGGGCTGCCACGGCGTCAGCCGTAGCGTGCCGAGGTCGGGCAGGAGGGCGAAGTCGCCGTAGCCGCTCTCCCAGGAGGCCATGGCGTAGCCGTCCACGGTGTTGAGCTCGACGTCGACGGCGAGGAGGTAGGCGCAGCCCTCGGTGCCGTGCGCGACGACCTCGTCGAGGAAGTGACCGGCCGCGAACCGCTTTCCCTGCAGCCTGCCCTGCATGTCCGTGAAGGCCACGGCTACGGTGTGGATCTCTCCTGACGCGACCAGGTCGCGCAGCGCGTCGAGGCTCAGCAGCCCCCGGCGTGCGGGCGCTTGAGAAGTCATGGGTAGTGCCTCCGGGTGCATCTGGACCAGGTCGGGCGCTTTAAAGGTATGGCCTTGTACCATTGGAAGGGAAGGGGGTGCCATGATCGAAAATGGCGCGTCGAGCGGAACCGTGCGTGAGGCGGCCGACACAGCGGACCCGTATGCCGCGGTGCTGCGCCCCGTGCGCTCCGGCAACACCTTCGAGGAGACCGTCGAGAAGGTGCTGCAGCTGATCCGGCTCGGCCTGGTGCCGGTCGGCGACCGGCTGCCGCCCGAACGCGAGCTCGCCGACCGGCTCCAGATCAGCAGGGTGACCCTGCGGGAGGCGCTGAAGGTGCTGCAGGACGCGGGTGTGCTGGAGGTCCGCCGCGGGCGCTACGGCGGCGCGTTCGTCCTGGCCCCCGCGCCGGTGCCGGCCGCGGCGAGCGACGGCGAGGCGCTGCGGCGCCGCGTGGAGGCGCTGGGCGACCGCCTCGAGGACACCCTCCTCTTCCGTCAGGTCCTGGAGCTGGGCGCGGCCGAGCTGTGCGCTGCGCGCAGGCCCACGGGCGCGGAGGCGGAGCGGCTGCGGCTGCTCCTGTCCGAGACGGGTGCGGCCTCGCTGGAGGAGTACCGCCGCCTCGACACCCGGCTCCACCTCGCCATCGCGGAACTCAGCGGCTCGGCGTCGGTCGCCGCGCAGTACGC
The DNA here is from genome assembly GCF_041261265.1 of Streptacidiphilus sp. MAP12-33. NCBI lineage: Bacteria > Bacillati > Actinomycetota > Actinomycetes > Kitasatosporales > Streptomycetaceae > Streptacidiphilus > Streptacidiphilus sp. MAP12-33. Next base: position 100,833 of record NZ_JBGCCA010000025.1, on the reverse strand, counting down.
GGCGGTGCGCGCCACGGTCAACGACCTGCTGGACTGCATACCCCTGCTGCCCCCGAACCTGCAGCACTCGCAGCGCCAGCACGAGGAACTGATCGACGCCATCCTCACCGGCGACCAATCCCGCGCCCGCGCCGCGATGCGCGAACACCTCGCGGGGACCGCGGCGCTCCTGCGCGGGTTCCTTTCATGACCGAGCTTCAGTTGCAACCCCCCAGGGGCCCGAGGCTCGGCCGATGTGCGGCTCCGCCGTGTGGCGCGACAGGCCACCCCGTGGGGTCAGATCCCGTGCGAGCAGCGCCATCCGCCCCGGGCGGGTTGCTCGCGCCCACGCAGGCGGCTCCTCCCGGCCGAAGGCCGGGAGGAGCCGCACATCGGCAGAGCCCCGCGCCCTGGGGGAGTGCAACGTCCCGTCTGTTCCAGCCAATCCGTAGAGTCCCGGAGGTTCCGTCCGTGTCACGCCCGCTGATCGGTGTCACCACCTACGTCTCCCCCGCCTCCTGGGGCGTCTGGCACGACGCCCCCGCCGAGCTCGTGCCCAGGCGGTACTCCGCCCTGGTGCGGGCCGGCGGCGGGCTCGCCGCGATGCTGCCGCCGGACGAGCACCCGGACGCCGCCGCGGACGTGGTCGCCCGACTCGACGGGCTCGTCATCGCCGGTGGACCCGACGTCGCCCCCGCGCGCTACGGCGAGGCCGAGGGTCCGCACACGCAACCGCCCACCGCGGACTCCCTCGCCCGCGACGCGTGGGAGCTCGCGCTGATCCACGCCGCCGTCGACCAGCGCGTCCCCTTGCTGGGCATCTGCCGCGGCATGCAGCTGCTGAACGTCGCCCTCGGCGGCACGCTGACGCAGCATCTGCCGGATCTGCTCGGTGGCAGCGAGGAGCACTCGCCCGAGCTGGGCCGCTACGGATGTCACACCGTGGCCGCCGTCGAGGGCACCCGGACGGCGGCGATCCTCGGTACCGAGAAGCTCGACGTGCCGACCTACCACCACCAGAGCGTCGCCGCCCTCGGGCAGGGGCTGCGAGTCTCCGCCCACTCCTCGGACGGGATCGTCGAGGCCGTCGAGTCGGCGGACACCGCACCCGACGCGCCCTTCCTCCTCGCCGTGCAGTGGCATCCGGAGCAGGGGGACGACCCCCGGCTCGCCCAGGCCCTGGTCGCCGCCGCGCAGCGCTGACCGCGCCGAGCGGCCGCTGCGCCGACGGCGAAAGCCAGGGACGTCACCTGGCCCGGAAAGCACCTCGCGGACGAGACTGTCCGCATGTCGACGACCAACAGCGCACACGACAGCAAGCAGTCCCGACCGCAGCCGCCGACCCCGTTCCACTCGCTCGACACCTTCCTCGCGGCGCGCCGCCTCAGCGGGCTCGCCCTCTCCCCGGACGGCGACCGGCTGGTCACCACCGTCGCCGAGCTCTCGGCGGACGGGACCCGGTACCTGACCTCCCTGTGGGAGCTGGACCCGCAGGGCGAGCGGTCGCCGCGGCGGCTGACCCGTTCGGCCAAGGGAGAGTCCGCGCCGGCGTTCCGGGCCGATGGGAGCCTGCTCTTCCTCTCCGCCCGCCCGGAGGCGGATCCCGCGAAGGGCGAAGCCGACGAGGAGGAGCCTGCCCTGTGGGCGCTGCCGGCGGGCGGCGGCGAGGCGCAGCGGCTGCTGGCCCGGCCGGGCGGCGTCGGCGGCTACGCCGTCGCCCGCGCGGCGGACCGGCTGGCCGTCGTCGCGGGGCTGCTGCCGGGGGCCGAGGACGCCGAGCGCGACGCGGCGCTGCGCAAGGCCCGCAAGGAGGCGAAGGTCTCGGCGGTCCTGCACGAGAGTCCGCTGGTGCGCTTCTGGGACCACGACCTCGGCCCGGACACCCCGCACGTCTTCGCCACCGCCGCCTCCGCCGCCTCGGCCGGACCCGAACTCGACGCGCCCCTCGTGGACTGCGGCACCGGGAACGTCTTCGAGCCGTCCGTCGCGGTCTCGCCGGACGGCACGCTGATCGCCTACGTCGCCCAGGACGCGGACGCGCGCGGCGAGTTCCGCGAAACGATCGTGGTCGCGGACGCCGCCACGGGCAAGGAGGTGCGCCGGATCGCCACGGACGAGGCGGAGTTCGGCTCCCCCGTCTTCACCGCGGACTCCCGCGCGCTGCTGTGCCGGCGCGCCAAGGTCGCCGGCTGGGACCACAGTGGTGCGACGACCCTGTGGCTGGTCCCGGACGTGACGGACGCGCAGGGCCTCGGCCACGACCCGGCGCCCGGCTTCGACAACTGGCCGACCAGCGTCGTCCCCTCCCCGGTCCCCGGCGACAGCGCCGTCTTCTTCGTCGCCGACGAGCTCGGCCACGCCCCGGTGTTCCGGCTCGACACCGCCGACGGCACGGTCACCCGCCTGACCGCCTCGGGTGCCTACACCGACGTGTGCGTCTCCCCCGACGGCTCGACGCTCTACGCGCTGCGCGGCTCCGTGGACCAGCCGCCCACCCCGGTGCGGCTGGACGCCGTCACGCCGGACCAGACGCCGCACGAACTGCCCACGCCCGCGGGGGTGGGCGCGATGCCGGGCCGCCTGGTCGAGGTGCGGACCACCGCCGAGGACGGGCAGGCGCTGCGCGCCTGGCTGGTGCTGCCCGAGCACGCCTCGGCGGAGCGTCCGGCCCCCTTCCTGCTCTGGGTCCACGGCGGCCCGCAGGCCAGCTGGAACGCGTGGACCTGGCGCTGGAACCCGTGGGTCTTCGCCGCGGCGGGCTACGCGGTGCTGCTGCCGGACCCGGCCCTGTCGACCGGCTACGGCCAGCACATGCACCAGCGCGGCTGGGGCGACTGGGGTGGCACCCCTTACCGCGACGTGATGGCGCTGACGGACGCGGCGCTCACGCACGAGGAGGTGGACGCGGGCCGCACCGCGATGATGGGCGGGTCGTTCGGCGGCTACATGGCCAACTGGATCGCCACCCGGACGGACCGGTTCAAGGCCATCGTCACCCACGCCAGCCTGTGGAACCTGGACGCCTTCGGCGGCACCACCGACGCCACCTTCTACTGGCGCCGGCACTTCGGCGACCCGCTGACGCGGCCCGACCGCTACCTGGAGTCCTCCCCGCACCGCGGCGCGGCCGGCATCCGCACCCCGATGCTGGTGGTGCACGGCGACAAGGACTACCGGGTGCCGATCGGCGAGGGCCTGTCGCTCTGGAGCGACCTGGCGCGCTTCGAGGTCCCGGCCAAGTTCCTCTACTTCCCCGACGAGGGCCACTGGGTGCTCAAGCCCAACAACGCCAAGGTCTGGTACGCCACGGTGCTGGCCTTCCTCGCCCACCACGTGCTGGGCGAGGAGTGGCAGCGCCCCGAACTGCTCTGACTCACTGCCGGGCGCTGATCAGACCGGGTAGGTGACGCCCGTCAGCTCCTGCGACACCGTCCACAGCCGCTGCTGTGCGGCGGTGTCGTAGGAGGCGGGGGTGGAACGGACCAGCTTCGGCGCGCCGCGCATCTGCTGGAAGCCGCTCGGGCCGTAGTACTGACCGCCGCTCACCTCGGCGTCGGTGGCCGCGCGCAGGCTCGGCAGGGCGCCCTGCTCGGCGGGCTGGGCGAGCAACGGCTCGACCAGGGCGCGGTTGGCGGGCTGCATCCAGCCGGGCAGATGGCGGGTCAGCTCGGTGCTGGAGTAGCCGGGGTGGGCCGCGACGGCGATCGTGCGGGCCTCGACGGCGGCGAGCCGACGCTGCAGCTCGTAGGCGTGGAGCAGGTTGGCCAGCTTGGACTGGCCGTAGGCACCGATCCGGCTGTAGCGGCGCTCGGACTGCAGGTCCTCGAAGTTCACCCCGCCGCGCGCGAACTGGTGGGCCAGGCTGGCGACGACCACGATGCGCGAGCCCGGCACCTGGAGCAGCCGGTCCAGCACCAGGCCGGTGAAGGCGAAGTGGCCCAGGTGGTTGGTGCCGAGCTGGAGCTCGAACCCGTCCGCCGTCCGCCCGTAGGCGGGGAACATCACTCCCGCGTTGTTGACGAGCAGGTCGATCCGGTCGAAGCGCTCGCGCAGCTCGGCGGCCGCGGCGCGCACGGAGTCCAGCGAGGCGAGGTCGAGGGCGAGCAGCTCCGCCTTGCCACCCTGAGCACCGACCACCTCGGCCGCGGCGGCGGCACGCTTCGGGTCGCGGCAGGCGAGCACCACGGTGGCGCCGCGGGCGGCGAGCACCTTGGCGGTCTCCAGGCCGAGCCCGCTGTTGGCACCGGTGACGACGGCCACCCGGCCGTTCTGGTCGGGGACGTCGGCTGCGCTCCAGGCCATCGCGGGCCCTCCGGATTCGACTAAGTGAACGTTGTTAACACTGAGGTGTGCTCGATGGTGCTCCCACGCCCGCGCGCTGTCAAGCAGCGCCGGACGCGGGCCGGCTCCCCGCCTCCTCCCTCGCGTCCGACCGGGCGCTGTCACCGCCGTGCGGCAAGATGAGCGCATGAGCCGAACCGCCGCCGGCACCACCGCTGCGCCCACCCTGATGCTGCTGGACTCCGCGAGCCTGTACTACCGCGCCTACTTCGGCGTTCCCGACTCGGTCCGCTCCCCCCAGGGCGAGCCGGTCAACGCGGTGCGCGGCCTGCTGGACTTCATCGCGCGCCTGGTCTCCGACCACGCCCCGGACCAGCTGGTGGCCTGTATGGACGCCGACTGGCGCCCGCAGTGGCGGGTCGACCTGATCCCCAGCTACAAGACCCACCGCGTCGCGGAGGACCCGGCCGCGGCCGAAGCCGGCGAGGAGGAGACCCCGGACACCCTCGCCCCCCAGGTCCCGGTCATCACCGCCGTCCTCGACGCCCTCGGCATCGCCCGCGTCGGCGTGCCCGGCTACGAGGCCGACGACGTCATCGGCTCCCTCACCGCCCGCGCCACCGGCCCGGTCGACGTGGTCACCGGCGACCGCGACCTGTTCCAACTCGTCGACGACGTCCGCTCGGTGCGCGTGCTCTACCCGATCAAGGGCGTCGGCACCCTGCAACTCACCGACGACGCGCTGCTGATGGAGAAGTACGCGGTCACCGGCGCCCAGTACGCCGACATGGCCGCCCTGCGCGGCGACCCGAGCGACGGCCTGCCCGGCGTCCCCGGCGTCGGCGAGAAGACGGCCGCCAAGCTCATCGCCCAGTTCGGCGACCTCGCCGGCATCGAGGCCGCCGCCGCCGATCCGGCCGCCAAGCTCACCCCCACCCAGCGCAAGCGCATCCTCGACGCGGCCGACTACCTCGCCGTCGCCCCCAAGGTCGTCCGCGTCGCCGCCGACGTCCCCCTCCCCGCCGACCTCGACCCCACCCTGCCCGCCGCCCCCCGCGACCCGCAGGCTCTGGAGCAGCTCGCCACCCGCTGGGGCCTCGGCACCTCCCTCACCCGCGTCCTCGACGCCCTCGCCCACCATGGCAAGCCCATGTGACGGTTCAGGCCGCCGTCAGCGACCGGACTGGCGACGCTGGAAGCGTGAGTACGCCACGCCGAAAACCACCGCGAAGAGCACCAGGTAGAGCCCCGCCAGCGCGATCATGCCCGTGACGACCATGCCAACCACGGACCACGGACCGCTGCCCGCAAGCAGCAGGACGAAAAAGCCGGCGAGCGCGAACGGCGTGAGCATCAGCGTCACCAGCATGGCGTCCGAGCCTTGATCTCTCATCTCTCCCCCTCCGTGGCGCACTGCCGTGGGCAGTGTCTCGCCGCCAGGGGGGCGGGTCATGAGTAGGAGTACTCGGTCGGACCCGGCGTCAGCGGGTGAATATCCGGTGGGGATTGCGGGTGGCCGCGGGCTGGTCGCGGTCCAGGGTGGCTCCCGGGTAGGCCTTGCCCGTGCTGCGCACGGCGAGCCGGCGGCCACCGCGGCCAGGCCGCTCACGCCCGACAGGCCGGGAACGGCGCCGTTGCCGCCGACGACCCAGGCGATCGCGATCAGGGCGACGCCGGCCAGGAGCAGGAGCCAGCCGAGCGCGGCGCGGGTCCTTCCGCCGCCCGACGAGCCGCCCGCGCCCCGGCTCGCTCGCCGGGGCGCCCGCCGGCTCGCGCGTCAGTGGCGCCGCTTGGGCAGGCCGCGGAAGACCAGGGAGTCGTCGGCCGGGCGGTGGGGCAGAGGGCGCGCGCCGGGGGCGGGGCGGAAGCCGGCGAGGACGACCTCCAGGTAACGGCGCCAGAGGTCGGGGGCCTGGCCGGCGGTGTCGTCGATCAGGCTGCGCAGCGCGAGCACGGAGAGGTAGACGTCCGTGAGGGTGATGTCGGCCCGGACGTCGCCGGCAGCCTTCGCCTGGTCCAGCATCTGCCCCATCAGCCGCCACAGCTCACCGCGGCGCTCCTCGTCCTGAGAGGGCGGGGACGCCTGCCACAGCAGGGCGAGGCAGCCATGGTGACCGGCCATCACCTCGCCCATGTGGAAGAGGGACTCCTCCAGCCCGCTCGCCTGCCCGGGCGCGCGATCCGCGCCCAGCGCGGCCGACATCCGGGCGTACTCCAGGATGGACTCGAAGATGACCTCGCTGAGCTCGTTGATCAGCGCGTCCTTGGTGGGAAAGCGCCGGTAGAGCGTGCCCATGCCGACGCCGGCGCGGCGGGCGATCTCCTCCACGCCGGCGTCCGGCCCGTGCTCGGCGAAGGCCTCCCAGGCGGCCCGCAGCAGTCGCGCCCGGTTCTCCGCCGCGTCGCGGCGAAGGCCCTTGCCCGTCGAGGCGGCGGCAGCGGTCGCGGCGGCGGTGGCGGCCGTGGCCGCCGCGGTCCGGCCCTGGGAGTCGCTCATGATCATCCGTTCAGTGAAGCTGCGTTCACATCGGCCTGCTGCTGGTCCGCCGACTCGCCCGCGGCCACCATGCGCGGGGCCCGACGGACCGCCGGGATCAGCAGACTGGCGACGGCGGCGAGGACGCCGCCCGCCGTGAGGAGCCAGAAGACGTCGGTGTACCCGGAGTCCTGAGGGAACGGGTGGGTGGGGGTCACGCCGGAGGCCAGGATACTGGCCGCGACGGCGCTGCCGACAGCACCACCGATGGTGCGGATGTTGGCGTTCATGCCGCTTGCCACGCCGGTCTGCTCGGCCGGCACCGCCTCCACCACGATGGCCGACATCGACGAGAAGGCCAGGCCCAGACCGATGCCGAGCAGCGAGGAGGAGAGGTAGAGCTCCCAGACGCGGGAGTGGTCCACCGCCAGCAGCACGAACGGGAGGACGGTCACCAGGCTGCCCGCGACCAGCACGGCCTTGGAGCCGAACCGGGCGGAGAGCCGGCCGGTCCAGGTGCCGAGCACGAACATGGCCACGGTCATCGGCAGCATGTAGAGGCCGGACTGGGTGACGCTGGCGCTGAAGCCGTACCCGGCCAGCTTGGACGGCGTCTGCACCAGCTGCGGCAGGAACGTCATGGTGGTGTACATCCCGACGCCGAACAGCAGCGCCACCAGGTTGGCGGTCCACACGGCGGGGATGCGCATCATCCGCATGTCGATCAGCGGCTCGGCGGAGCGCAGCTCGACCAGGATCCACAGGGCGGCGAAGACCACGGTGGCGGCGAACAGGCCGAGCACGCGGGCGCCGCCCCAGCCCCAGGTCGGGCCCTCGCTGACGGCCAGCAGCAGCGTGACCAGCCAGGCGGACAGCAGGCCCGCCGCGGTCCAGCTGATCCTGCCGGGGGTGCGCACCGGGGACTCCGGCACGAACAGGAAGGTGGCGACGGTGGCCAGCCCAGTCATGATCATGGGAAGCCAGAACAGCCAGTGGTAGTCCATGTTGTTGGTGATGGGACCGGCCAGGATCAGGCCGATGCCGCCGCCGACGGCGGTGAGCGCGGCGGTGGTGCCGACCGCGCCGCGCACCTTCTCGGCCGGGAACTCGTCGCGGATGATGCCGAAGGCCAGCGGCAGCACGCCGCCGCCGAGACCCTGGATCACGCGGGCGACGATCATCAGGCCGATGGAGTTCGAGAGCCCGGCGAGCGCGGAGCCGAGGGTGAGCGCCAGCAGCGTGGCGATCAGCATCCGTTCCTTGCCCACCTTGTCGCCTATGCGCCCGAGGATCGGGGTGGCGACGGAGGCGGACAGCAGGTACCCGGTCATCAGCCAGGTGGCCGTGGACTGGGAGGTGTGCAGGTGCTCGATCAGCGTCGGCAGCACCGGCACGATCATCGACTGCAACAGCGCGTACGCGCCGACGCCGAGCACCAGCACCGCGAAGGTGACGTTGTAGTGCGGTCGGTTCTTGGTTCTGGCCATAGGTCAGGTCTCCAGCGGGCAGGCTAACCGGAGATTTGACTCCGCATACGGAGTCTAGCACGAAGCGGAGAGTGCTCTCCGGTTGGACCGGATGCACTGACACGGCGCTTAGGGACACGCTCGGCGCGCAGGGGGCGCATCACGTCAGCCGGATTCCCGTGGCCACCGGCAGGTGGTCGCTGCCGGTGGCCGGGAGCACCCGGGCGTCCGTCGCGGTCACCCCGCGGACGAGGATCTGGTCGAGGCGGACGAGCGGGAACGCCGCCGGCCAGGTGAAGCCGAAGCCGGAGCCGGCCGAGTCCTGGGCCGAGTGCAGGCGCGCGGTGAGGGGGGCGAGCGCACGGTCGTCCGTCGTGCCGTTCAGGTCGCCGAGCAGGAGCACCCGGCGGCTCGGGTCGGCCCCGACGGCCCGGCCGAGCGCCTGCGCGCCGATGTCGCGCGAGGCGGTCCAGAAGCCCCTTCGGGGCATCAGTCGCACCGATCCCAGATGGGCGACGTAGACCGTCAGGGGACCTCGGTCCGTCGCCACCGTCACGCGCAGGGCCCGGTTGGCAGCCGACTTGGCGGCCACCGGCTTCCTGGCGGCCAGCGGGCCGTAGTCCATGACGTCGATCGCCACGGCGTCCGAGAGCGGCCGCTTGCTCCACAGGCCGACCGTGCCCTGCACCGCGTGGTACGGGTACGCCTCGGCCAGCTGCGACTCGTACGTACCGGTGGCCTGCGGGGTCAGCTCCACCAGGGCCAGCAGGTCGGCGCCGGTGGCCGCCAGCGCCCGGGCCGTGCGGGTCGGGTCGGGGTTGTTCGCGTTGATGTTCTGCTCGACCACGGTAAGGTCCGGGCTGCCCTGGGACGGGGCCCCGAACACCCCGGTGTACAGGTTCCCGCCGAAGAGGCAGAGCCACACCACAGCCGGCAGCAGCAGCGCGAGCGCCGCGGTCGCGGAGCGCCGCCACGCCGCGAGGGCCAGCAGCACCGGAACCAACAGGCCGAGCCACGGCAGGACCGTCTCCACCAGGCTGCCGAGGTTCCCGGTCCACCCGTTCGGGATCCACGCGTGGAACAGCAGCGTCAGCCCGAGCAGCAGCGCCGCCGCGGTGAGGAGCCGGCCGCCCTTCCAGCGGCCGGTGCGCGAGGAGGGCGAGGAGGGCGGGGAGAGCGGGGAGAGCGGAGTGCGGATCATGCCACCAGTCGACGCGATGCGATGTTGTCGCCGCGTACGGGTTTTCCCATACGGCGCCGACACAGGCCACCTCGTAGCATCGGGGCATGCGCGTGCTGATCGTCGAGGACGAGCCCTACCTGGCCGAGGCCATCCGCGACGGGCTGCGGCTGGCTGCCATCGCGTCCGACATCGCGGGCGACGGAGACGCCGCGCTGGAGCTACTGGACGTCAACGTCTACGACATCGCCGTGCTCGACCGTGACATCCCAGGGCCCTCCGGGGACGACATCGCCCGGCACATCGTGGCCTCGGGCAGCGGCATGCCGATCCTCATGCTCACCGCCGCCGACCGGATCGACGACAAGGCCTCCGGTTTCGCACTCGGCGCCGACGACTACCTGACCAAGCCCTTCGAGATGCAGGAGCTGGCGCTCAGGCTCCGGGCACTGGACCGCAGGCGCGCCCACAGCCGACCGCCCGTGCGCGAGATCGCGGGCCTGCGACTGGACCCGTTCCGCCGCGAGGTCCACCGCGAGGGCCGCTACGTCGCGCTGACCCGGAAGCAGTTCGCCGTCCTGGAGGTGCTCGTCGCCGCCGAGGGGGGCGTGGTCAGCGCCGAGGAGTTGCTGGAGCGCGCGTGGGACGCGAACGCCGATCCCTTCACCAACGCCGTGCGGATCACCGTCTCGGCGCTTCGCAAGCGTCTGGGCGAACCGTGGGTGATCGCGACCGTGGCGGGCGTCGGCTACCGCATCGACGCTACGCCACCGCCGCTCGGACCGGAGGCGGACGCCCGTGGCTGACCGGGACCGGCGGCCCCCTGGCCCGAGCGTCCGCCTCAAGCTGACCCTCAGCTACACCGGGTTCCTCATGCTGGCGGGCGCACTGCTGCTCGGGGCGGTCTGGCTGTTCCTGCTGCGCTACGTCCCCGAGCGAGCGTTCATCGTCCCCGGCTCGACCGGAGGCACCCCCGTGAGCTCGGTCTTTCCCGTGCGGAGGAACCTGCTGCACGTGTTCGCCCCGAAGGCGGCGGCGGTGCTGGCCTTCCTGCTGGTCCTCGGGCTGGTCGGGGGCTGGCTGCTGGCCGGCCGGATGCTCTCCCCGCTGACCCGGATCACCGACGCCACCCGCCGGGCCACGGCCGGATCGCTCGGGCACCGGATCAGGCTGCCCGGCCGCGGCGACGAGTTCCGCGAACTCGCCGACGCTTTCGACTCGATGCTGGACCGACTCGAAGCGCACGTCGCCGAGCAGCGCCGCTTCGCGGCCAACGCCTCCCACGAGCTGCGGACCCCGCTGGCCGTCTCCAAGGCCCTGCTCGACGTGGCCCAGGCCGACCCCGACCACGACCACGCCGAGCTGGTCGGCCGTCTGCGGGCCGTCAACTCCCGGGCGATCGACCTCACCGAGGCCCTGCTCCTGCTCAGCCGCGCCGGGCAGGGCTCCTTCGCGCGCGAACGCGTCGACCTGTCGCTGCTCGCGGAGGAAGCCGTCGAGACGCTGCTGCCCCTGGCGGAGAAGCGCGGCATCACCCTGGAGACCGCGGGCGACGTCGCCACCACGGACGGATCTCAGGCGTTGCTGCTGCAGTTGACCACGAACCTGGTCCACAACGCGATCGTGCACAACCGGCCGGACGGGGGCGGCGTGCGGGTCAGCACGAGCACGGACCCGGGCCGGGGCCGGGTGGTGCTCACGGTCGAGAACACCGGCGAGGTGATCGGCCCGGACGTGGCCGCGACCCTCACCGAGCCGTTCCGGCGCGGCACCGAGCGCGTCCGCTCCGACCACGCCGGGGTCGGGCTCGGCCTGGCCGTCGCCCTGACGATCACCCGCGCGCACGACGGGTCGCTCACGCTCACCCCGCGCTCCGGCGGCGGCCTCCGGGTCACGGTGGAACTCCCCGGCGCCGGATAGGTTGGCGGACCATGAAGCGCATCCTGTTCGACGACGAGCACCAGGCGTACCGAGAGAGCGTTCGCGCCTACCTGGACAAGGAGGTCGTGCCGCACTACGACGAGTGGGACCGGGCCGGGATCGTGCCGCGTTCGCTCTTCACCGGGCTGGGCAGCCTGGGCGCGTTCGGCATCGCGATCCCCGAGGAGTTCGGCGGGGCCGGCATCGCGGACTTCCGCTACCAGGTGATCCTCCAGGAGGAGGCGGCCCGGCTCGCCGTGTCGCCCGCGATCCTGGGCCCCGCGCTGCACGCGGACGTCTGCCTGCCGTACTTCCTCGACCTCACCACCGAGGAGCAGAAGGCCCGTTGGCTGCCCGGCATCGCCTCGGGCGAGCTGGTCACGGCGGTCGCGATGACGGAGCCCGGCACCGGCTCGGACCTCGCCGGCATCCGCACCAAGGCGGTCCGGGACGGCGACCACTACGTCGTCGACGGCGCCAAGACCTTCATCACCAACGGCATCAACGCCGACCTGGTGATCGTCGCGGTCCGCACCGGCGAGCACCCGCACCGCGGGCTCAGCCTGCTGGTCGTCGAGCGCGACACCCCCGGGTTCGAACGCGGACGCAAGCTGGAGAAGGTCGGGCTGCACGCGCAGGACACCGCCGAGCTGGTCTTCACCGGCGCGCGGGTGCCGGTGGCCAACCTGCTCGGGGTGGAGGGCGAGGGCTTCTTCGGCCTCACCCGCAACCTGCCGCAGGAGCGCATCTCCGTCGCCGTCTCCGGACTGGCCCAGGCGACCGCCGCGTTCGACTGGACCGTCCGCTACGTCCGCGAGCGCAAGGCCTTCGGCAAGCCGATCGGCACCCAGCAGGTCATCCGGCACCGGCTCGCCGAGCTCGCCACGGAGATCGAGATCGCCCAGCACTACCTGGACCGCTGCGTCCTGGCGCTCAACGACGGCGAGCTCACCGTCGTCGACGCGGCCAAGGCCAAGTGGTGGTGCACCGAGCTGCAGGGGCGCGTCGTCGACAGCTGCGTCCAACTGCACGGCGGCTACGGCTACATGCTGGAGTACCCGATCGCCCGGGCCTGGCAGGACAGCCGGGTGACCCGGATCTACGCCGGCACGACGGAGATCATGAAGGAGATCATCGGACGCTCCCTCGATCTCGGCGAGTAGCGCGGCAGGCCCGGGGCGGGAGCAGGGCGGCGTCAGGCGAGGCCGAGGGTCTGCAACGCCGTGGTCCAGTCCGTCGCGATCGCGTTCTGCGCGTCCGCGAGCTGGACCCGGCCGCTGCAGACGGCGTTCTTGAGCTTGGTCTCGACGCCGTCCTTCCCCGTGGAGGTGTAGCCCCCGCCCGTGGCGTAGTGGGGCTCGGGCCACAGGTTCCTGGGGTCGCGCGGGGCGCCGCCGAGTTCCAGCGGGACGAAGTGGTCCTCCTCGTAGTCGGACAGGTTGGTGTCGCTGTAGCCGTACTCGGCGATCTGCTGCTTCTTGAGCGCGTTGGTGTACGAGGTCGGCGGGCGCACGGTGGCCGTCCAGCCGGAGACGCAGATCGTGGAGTCGATGGTGTCCTGGGTGACGTCCGGGTTGGTCGCGCCCGGCGTGCAGGTCGGGTCCGGCAGCGGCAGGTAGTCCTGCGAGCACGTGGCGGCGGCGTGCGCGGAGCCCGCCCCGAGGAGGAGTCCGCCGGTCGTGAGAGCCAGGGCGGCGGCGGATATGGACAGGCGCCGGACAGCGGTGACGGGCATCGCGGGCACGGACGGCTCCGTTTCTGTGGGGACTTTCCTGGGAGGTTCCTGAAAGTTGGGTACATGACACCACTGGGCGGTGGAGACCCGGAAGGTCGCGGCACGGAACTCCTGATGTCGGGTCAGTAGCCGGTCGGTCAACGCGCGGAGATCCGCGAGGACGAAGGACGGCGCCACGCGTGGAATCGTGGACCCATGACACCTTCACCGCCCGCCGACCCCCGCGAGTCGAGGGAGCCGCAGCCCGCCGAAGGCGCGGGCTTGCCTATTGGTCATGCATCCAATAGCGTTCAGGGCATGCCGCCGAGCGCTCCACCCAAGCGGGTCCGCAAGAGCCCCGAGGCGCGCCGTGCCGAGATCGTGGCCCGCGCGGCCACGATCGCCCTGACCGAGGGCCTGGAGTGCATCACCATGCGCCGGGTGGCCGACGACCTCGCCGTGCGGCCGGGTCTGATCAGCCACTACTTCCCGGTGGCGGAGGAACTGGTCGCGGAGGCGTTCGGGACCGCCGCCGGCGAGGAACTGGAGGAGCTGATGCCGGCCGAACGACCGGCCGGCAGCGCCCTCGTCTCCCTGGCCGGGTTCTTCGCCCGCAGCACCGGCCCGCGGTACGACGACATGAGCCGCCTCTGGCTCAACGCCCGCCACCTGAGCCGGTTCCGGCCGGTGCTCGCCGAGCGGGTCGCGGTGCAGGAGGCCGCCTGGCGCGACCGGCTGACCCGGCTGCTGCGCGAGGGCGCCGCCGAGGGCACCTTCCACCCCGAGGACCCGGCCGTGGCGGCGATCCAGATCCTGGTCGTCCTCGACGGTCTAGGCGTGCACGCCAACACCGACCGCAGCGACCGGCCGCCCGCCGTCACGAACATGGCGGTCATCACGGCCGAGCGCGCGCTCGGCCTCACCCCGGGCAGCCTGCTCGACCTCGTCGACGCCGCGAGGAACGCCGCACCGACGCCGACGGCGGCCACCCCGACCCCGGCGCCTCGAACACCGCCGCCGACCGCACCGACGACGGCTCGGACCCCGGCCGACACGGCACCGACCGCCTGACCCCGTCCGCCCCGCCGGACGGCGCGCGGCGCGCCGCGCACACCCCCACCGTTCCAAGGAGCCCCCTCCGTGCCTTCCGACCAGCCCGACCTCGTCCTGCTCAGCGCCCGCCTGCTCGACCCGGCCACCGGCGCGTTCCTGCCGCAGACCGCCCTCGCCGCCGCCCACGGCGCGATCGTCGGCCTCGGGGACGACCGCGAGATCCGCGCCCTCGCCGGACCGGCCACCACGGTGGTCGACCTGCGCGGCGCGGTGGTCACCCCCGGCCTGGTCGACGGCCACCTGCACCCGGTCTCGGGCGCGGAGCGCACCCGTGGCGTGGACCTCTCCGGCTGCACCGACCTGGACGGCGCCCGCGCCGCCCTGGCCGCCGCCGCGCGCGCGCTCGCGCCCGGCGCCTGGCTGCGCGGCTGGGGCCTGGACCCGAACAGCTTCGGCGACCAGCCGGTCGCGGCCGCCTCCGTCGGCCCGGTGCTGGAGGGCGTCCCCGCCCTGCTCGACCTCTTCGACGGCCACTCCCAGCTGGCCAGCGTCCGCGCGCTGGAACTGGCCGGCGTCGACGGCCCGCGCCGCTTCGAGCAGGCCGCGGAGATCGTCTGCGACGCGGCCGGCCGGCCGACGGGCCTGCTGCTGGAGGACGCGGCCTGCGAGGTCGTCGAGGCGGCGGCCCCCAAGGCCACCCGCGACGAGGTGCGTGACGCCACCGCCGAGGTGCTGCGGCGGATGGCCGCGTCCGGTCTGACCGGCGGGCACGTCATGGACGCCGGGGGCGACAGCCTGGCGATCTACGGCGAGCTGGAGGAGCGCGGTGAGCTGGCGGTCCGCCTGCGCGTCGCCCCGATCGCCCAGCCCGGCACCGACGAGCGGGCCGTGGGACGGCTGATCCGGCAGCAGGGCACTGGCGGCACGCTGTGGCAGGTGGCCGGTGTGAAGCTCTTCATGGACGGCACGATCGACAACGGCACCGCCTGGCTGGAGCAGCCGGACTGCCACGGCCAGTCCACCCACGCGTTCTGGCCCGAGCCCGAGGCCTACAGCCGCGTCGTCGCCCAGCTCCACGCGGCCGGGGTGCCGACCAACACGCACGCGATCGGCGACGCCGCCGTGCGGCACGTGCTCGACTCCGTCGCCGGGGCCCGCGCCGCGCACCCCGAGGGCGGCGCCGTCCGGCACCGCGTCGAGCACATCGAGACCGTGCCGGACGACACGGTCGCCCGCTTCGCGGAGCTCGGCGTCACCGCGTCGATGCAGCCCACGCACTGCTGCGAGTACACCCGGGCCGACCACACCGACAACTGGTCGCGCCGCCTCGGCGAGGAGCGCGCCTCCCGCGCGTTCCGCTGCCGCGACCTGTGGGACGCGGGTGTGCGGGTCGTGCTGGGCTCGGACTGGCCGATCGCACCGTTCCCGCCGCTGGGCGTCATGGCCGGCGCCCGCCACCGCCGCCCCGGCGACCTCTCGCTGCCCCCGCACGGCCCCGAGCAGGCCCTCACCCCGCTCCAGGCCCTCCAGGGCTACACCCTCAACCCGGCCTGGGTCGCGGGCGACGAGGACCGTGCCGGCCGCATCGCCCTCGGCCACCGGGCCGACCTCACCGTCTTCGCGGACAACCCGCTCACCGTCCCGGACGCCGAACTGGCGGCGCTGCCGGTCCTGCTGACGGTCCTCGCGGGCCACCCGACGCACCGGGACGCCCGGCTGGCCTGAAGGTGAGTACGCGTACTCATGTGCCGGTGGGGGATGCGCGCGATGCTTCCTGGGTTCACCCCAGGAGGCACGCATGCAGGATCACCCACCGCCACCCGACGACTCCTCCGGCTACCGGCCGGCCCCGTCCTGGCTGGACCCGAGCCAGACGAACCCGGTCAGGCCCGAACGGATTCGTTCGGACAGGTCGGGTTGGGAGGTCATCGGGATCCTCGCCGCCGTCGTCTGCGTCCTCCTGGGGCTGGTGCTGGTCGGTCTCGTGATCAGCTTCGTCACCGCCATGAACAGCTGGGGGAAGAACAAGTGAGGACCGCTCCCGACCTGCGCACCAGACTCCGGCTGCTGCTCGCGCTGAGCCGCCCGCCCGTCTTCGTCCTGCTCGCGGTCTACGCCTTGCTCGGGCTGACCGGTGCCGGGCACGGCGAGGACCACCTGCTGGTCGCGCGGGTGCTCGTGCCCGTAGCGGCGTTCCTGCTCTTCTCCGTCGCGGTGAACGACCTCGCCGACGAGCGGATCGACCGGGTCAACCTGCCCGGCGACCCGAGCCGGCCCCTGGTCTTCGGCGGCCAGGCCTCGGACGGTGGGGCCGGGTTCCGGCGTGAGCTCGGCGTCGTCGCGGCGGTGGCGGCAGTCGTGGCACTGGGTTCGGCCGCTACGCTCGGCGTGGGAGCGGGGCTCCTGCTGGCGGCGGGCCTCGCCGTCAGCGCGGCTTACTCGCTGCCGCCGTTCCGGCTGGCGTCGCGGGGCGCGGTGGCGGCGGTGATCCTGCCCGCTTGCTACGTGGCGGTCCCTTACTTCGTCGGCCGACTGGCCGCGCACCCGGGTGACGGCCTCGGCGGGCCGCTGCTGCCGGCCGGCCTCTACGTCGGATTCATCGGCCGCATCCTGCTCAAGGACTTCCGGGACGTGCGCGGTGACGCGCTCTTCGGCAAGCGCACCTTCCTGGTGCGCCACGGTCGGGTCGCCACCTGCCAGTTCAGCGCCCTGTGCTGGACGGGGGGCGCCGTGCTGCTGCTGGCGGGCGCACCGCACCCGGACGCGGCACTGGCCGGTACGACGGCGGTGCTCCTCGTCACCGCGCTCTGGCTGCTGCGCGGCATCGCCCGGGACGCGCACCCCCGCCGGGAGGCACTGCGCATCAGCGCCGTCGCGATCGTGGGACGCGGCCTGCTGCTGGTCCTGCTGGCCCACGAGGCAGTGCCCGCCGCGCACTGGCCCAGCTGGGCCCAGGGGCTCCTGCCGCTCGCCCTCACCGCACTGACTCTGGGCCAGGCCCGCTCCATGCTCCGCCACGGCCCCCGCGGCAGTCTCGCGCTCCGCCTCCCGGAGCCGACCACCCCCGCCCCCGCCGACCCGGAGCCGACCACGGCCACGCGCTGACGCGCGGCGGGCCCGCGCACAGCGCGGGACCGACCCCTGCCTGCGCCCCGGTCACTCCTCTGGGGCCGGGGCACGCGCACGCGAACAGCCCCAACCCGAGCAGGGGCCCAGACCCGGGCGCCGGCCCGCGCGTGTTCAGCCCCAGCCGGGGACGGGTGCTTGGGGCCAGGGGGGCGGGGTCGGCACAGGGCCGTCCGTGGTGAGGGGCGCGCCGGTGGCGCGGCCGGCGAGCCAGGCCAGGACGGCGTGGCCCGGAGCGGTCACGGTGGCGCCCTCGGGTGCGAGCTCCCAGACCCGGCCGAGGTCCGGCGCCTGGACGCGGGCGAGCGGGAAGCCGCGGGTCGCCAGGCCGGTCAGGGTCCCTTCCAGCGCCCACCGCACGTAGTCCTCGGGCCAGTCGGCGGACGGGTAACCGACGGCGAGGTCGGTGTGGTGGGTCTCCAGCTCGCGGCGGGCCCGGTGCAGCACGAACCACGCCGGGTGGCGCCAGCCGGCGAGGGCCGTGACGAGCGTGGGCCACCGGTCGGCGGGCATCGCGGCCACCTCCGCCGACAGCGCGTCCAGGCTGCCCCGCAGATCCGCGGCGAGCGCGGCCGCCGGCCGCCCCGCCCCCTCGCGCAGGGCACGCTCCAAGAAGGCTCCGTCCGCGCGGGGGCCCGGTTCGACGCCCGTCCGGGCCAGGCCCAGCAGCCATCGGTAGACGTCGGCGCTGCGCGCGACGTGGGTGACCACGTGCCCACGGCTCCAGCCCGGCAACGCCGAATCGGCAGCGGCCTGTTCGTCCGTCAGGTTCGCCACCGCGCCGGCGAACCGGGCGGCCGACTCGCCCACGCGCGCCGACAGGACCTCGGGGTCGTCGAGAAGATCATCTGCCATACCGGCACTCTAGGGACCGGCCGACCCCCGGCGGAACCGTTCGCGGACCGGTTGCGTCGAACATCACCGGGACGCCCCCCCGCCCGGCAGGGCCGGGGGTGACGCCCCGCCAGACACTCCCCTGCGCCCGCCCCTGCCCCGCCGCCACCGGCCGGCCTGGCAAGATGGGGCCATGAGCATCGTCAAGATCAACGCACTCACCGTCCCGGCGGAGATGCGCGCCACGCTGGAGCAGCGCTTCGCCTCCCGCGCAGGCACGGTGGAGAGCTCCGACGGCTTCGAGTGGTTCGAGCTGCTGCGCCCGGTCGAGGGCACCGACCAGTACCTGGTGTACACGCGTTGGGCTTCCGAGGAGGCGTACCAGAACTGGATGGCCGGCCCCATGCAGGCCGCCCACGCGGGCGGCGGCCAAGGTGGTCAGGGCGGCCAGGGCGGCCAGGGCGGTCCGGGCGCCCACGGCGGCGAGGCGCCGCGTCCCGCCGCGACCGGGTCCTCGCTGTGGTCCTTCGAGGTCGTCCAGCAGACCGGCCCCAAGACCGACTGACCGTACCGGAGTTCCACACTCATGCCGCACGCGACCGCGCCCGACGGGACCCGTATCGCCTACCAGGTCCAGGGCGCGGGCGCGCCGCTCGTCCTGCTCTCCGGCCAGTCCAACAGCCACCGCTGGTGGGACAGCGTCCGCGCCGACTTCGATGCCGAGCGGACGACGGTCACGGTCGACTACCGCGGCACGGGTGACAGCGGCAAGCCCGACGAGCCCTACAGCACACCCGGCTTCGCGGAGGACGTGATCGCCGTCCTGGACGCGCTCGGCCTGGACCGCGCCGACGTGTACGGCACGTCCATGGGCGGGCGGGTCGCCCAGTGGATCGCCGCCCGGCATCCGCGCCGGGTGCGCCGGCTCGTCCTCGGGTGCACCTCCCCCGGCGGACCGCACGGCCTCGAGCGGGACCGCGCCGTCAGCACCGCCCTCGCCTCGCGCGACCACCACGCGGCCCACGCCACGCTGCTGGACCTGATGTACACCCCCGGCTGGCTGGCCACCCACCCCGGCCCGTACGGCACCACCGGCGACCCCGGCATGCCCGCGTACGCGCGCGGACGCCACCTGACCGCGAGCCGCCGCCACGACGCGTGGGACGTGCTGCCGGACATCACCGCCCCGACCCTGGTCGTCCACGGCGCGGCCGACGTCTTCAACCCCGCCGCCAACGCCCCGCTGCTCACCCGGCGCATCCCGGACGCCCGGATGCACCTGATCCCCGACGCCCGGCACGCCTACTTCGAGGAGTTCCGCGATGTCGCGAGCCCCCTGGTGCTGGACTTCCTGGACGCGCCGACGGACTGATCCACGGACTGACCTAGCGGGGTTTGCGCGCCGCGCCCGCCCAGTAGTACGCCGCCTCGGGGTCCTCCGGCGCGTGGCCGTCCGGGCTCCAGGCCATCACCGGGACGACGCCGGGCTCCAGCAGCTCCCAGTCGCCGAAGAACCGGGCCACCGCCTCGCGCCCGCGCGGTGCGAGCGGCAGGCGGCCCTCGTTCTCGGCCTCGGCGACGGTGGAGACCGCCTTCTCGTCGAAGTCGCCGGTGACGTGGCTGACGACCAGGCAACTCCCCGCCGGCAGCGCGTCCCTGAGTTCCGCCACCCGGGCCCACGGGTCCTCGGCGTCCTGCAGCAGCATCAGCACCGAGACCAGCATCAGCCCCACCGGCCGCGACAGGTCGAGGGTCTCCGCGAGCGCGGGGTGCCGCAGGATCGCCTCGGGCTCGCGCAGGTCCGCGTGCACGTAGGCGGTCCGGCCGGTCGGCGAGCCGACCATCAGCGCGCGGGCGTGGGCCAGCACGATCGGGTCGTTGTCCACGTAGACGACGCGCGCGTCAGGGTTCTCCAGTTGGGCGACCTCGTGGGTGTTGCCCTCGGTGGGGATGCCCGTCCCGATGTCGAGGAACTGGTCGATCCCCTCCTCCCGCATCAGCCGGCGCACCGCCCGGCCCAGGAAGCGGCGGTTCTCCCCGGCCATGAAACGGATGGTCGGAATGATCCGCTCCACCTCGTCGCCGAGCGCCCGGTCCGCGGCGAAGTTGGTCTTGCCGCCGAGCCAGTAGTCGTACATCCGTGCCGAGTGCGCCACGCTGGTGTCGATCACGGCGGGCCGCCACCCGGGATCCTCGTCCACCCAGGTCCAGTCCGGCTGCACCACCAAGGCCTCCCCCGTTCAAGGTCAACAACGCGACGATTCCATGGAGTTCACCCGACGGGCAAGTCGGCTCCCGGCCAGGCTCGGCAGGCTCCGCCCGGACACCGCCACAGACTGCGACCGACGGGGGAACGATCGTGGACCCGGCGCTGGTGGGCCGCATGTGGGAGTACCTGCGTGCGGGCCTCGCCATGGACGTGGCCGCGCCCGACGCGCTCGACGACCCGGCCTTCGAGAACATCCGGGTCGACGAGGCGGGTCAGCTGGTGACCGCTGGGACCCACCCCCACGCCCGGGCCAGGCCCAGCACGGTCGGGCACGGCCAGGCCAGCCGCGTGGCCGACCCCGGCTCCGCGCACACCGCGCAGCGGCCCGCTCCGTCCGCGACGTCCGCGTGGTCCGCGAGCACGGCGCGCTCCGCCTCGACCCGGCGCAGCACGGCCTCCGGCATGTGCAGTCGGATGTGGGCCTCCGCTGCCCGCGTCTCGGGCGTCGACACCTCCTGGCCCGCCAGCAGGAACTCGACCGGCTGCGAGGGCCACAGCAGCACGGCGGGCTCGCTCGCCGCCCGCGCCCGCGCCTCGGCCTGCTCGTGCGCCTCCCGCAGGAAGGCAACGGCGGGGTGCTCGTTCACGACGCTCATGGGTCCACTGTGACTCACCGCGGTGGCAGTGGCGCGGCCGGCCGCACCGCGGTGAAGCCGGCGTGCGCGTACCGGGTGGCGGACAGGAGCAGCAGCCACTCGTCGCAGCCCTGCCACGGGTGGACGTCGGCCGCGCCACCGCGCACCGCCCGCAGCCCGTCGCCGGTCCGGGGCCGTGCGTCGGACGGCGCACCGGCGAAGCCGGCGATCCAGACGTCGGCGCAGATCTCGTTCGCCGAGCCCATGGCCGCCAGCCCGAACGCGTTCTCGGCGGCGGCCGTGCGCTCCGGGTCGGCGAAGGCGTGGATGACCTGGTCCTCGTGGGGCCGGTGGTCACCGCGGAAGGTCAGCGTCGTGGTGCCGGCGCGCGCCGCGTACTCCCACTCGGCCTCGCTGGGCAGCCGGAACGGCAGCGCGGCGAGCAGCTCGTCCAGATCGTCCTCAAGTCGCGCCGTGCCGTGGCCGTCGCCGGTGTAGTCGTCTTCGTAGCCGGGCAGCCAGTGTCGGACCTGGTCGACCGTCAACGGATGCCGGGCGAGCAGGAACGGCTCGACCCGCACCCGCCGCACCGGTCGCGCGGTGTCCGCGGCCGCCAGAAAGGGCTCAGGGTCCTCGTCGAACCCACCGTCGCGCTCGATCGCGCGCAGCGCGTCCGCCTCCGCGTCCGACAGCCCCATCAGAAACGTGCCACCCGGTACCTCCCGGAACACCACCCCGGACGCCACGTGCCGCCACGCCGGACGCCCGGCCACACTCTCCTCGCTCCACATGGCGCCGGACCCTAACAGTCCGGCCCCACTTCACGCCTGACCGCGCGTCCAGTCGCCGAACGTACGGGAAAACGAGAAAAGCCCGGCGCAGCTCTGTTCAAGCCGCTGCGCCAGGCCATCGAACTGATCAACGAGACTTTCGAGGACGTCACAGAATAATCCGCCCCGAAATCACTGATCGTCTACGATCATTGACCCAATGGGCCGGACTTTCTAGCCGACCCAGACCCCGAACCCGTCCGCACCGGAAACGCCGTCGTACAGCTCGACCCGGAGCTGGTGAACGCCGTCGTTGTGGTAGAGAGCGGTGGTCTGGCCATAGCCCCAGGCCGTGCTGGTCTGACCGCCGGTGTTGACGTTCCGCTGCCAGAGACGCACCTCGCAGTTCACGTTGCCGCTGACCACACCGATGGCCCAGTTGGAGCTGGAACCGCTACCGATGATGTAGGCGTGGCAGTTCTGACTGACGGTGTCGCCGCCGTAGTAGGCACTCGCCGAGGCACTTGTCGCGGTGAGCGCCAGAAGACCGGCAACCGTACCGCCTACGAACATCAGCTTCTTCGAGAAAAGTGCAGCCTTCACGGGATTCCTCCTGGATCGATCGGTACACGCTGTCTCTGCGTTGATCAGGAGTGTTCTTCAAATCCCGGCTTGCCGTCCACGGTCGCGTTCAAGTGCCGCGTCCCGGAGGGCCGCGCGTATGAAGCCGGTCGGCCCGACCCGTGGGTGACGGGCCGGAGCGACCAGCCATTTCAGCAGCACATGGCCACGTCAGAAAACGTTGGCCCCACGCCTAGAGAAGAGTCGACCAGTAGTACCAGAAGCGGTCCAGGACCAGGACGACGATCAGCAGGTACGCCGCGAACGGGACGATCCAGTACCAGCCGGCGGCGGCTTCGACGCGCTCCCGGCCTCCGGCCGGGAGGGGGATGGTCCCCGTGCGGAGGTTGTGGAGGGTGGTGTACCAGAAGAGCGGGATCATCGCCGCCCAGACGACCATGCAGTACGGGCAGACCGCGCCGATGCTGTAGAGCGTCTGGTCGATCAACCAGCCGATGAAGCAGACGCCGAAGAGCGTCCCCGCCTGGAGTCCGAGCCAGAACCAGCGCGGCAGCCGCGCCCCCGTCAGGGCGACAACGCCGATGGTCACCACGACCGCGAAGCCGGCGAGCCCCAGCAGGGAGTTGGGGAAGCCGAACGCGGACGCCTGGGCCGTGCGCATCACCGAGCCGCAGCTGATGATCGGGTTGATGTTGCAGCTGGGGACGTAGTTCGGATTCTCCAGCAGCCGGATCTTGTCCAGGGTCAGCACCGAGGCCGCGCCCAGCGCGAACAGGCCGGCGATCACCAGCAGCAGCGCGTAGCCGCGCGAGGCGGCGACCCGGGTGGAGGCCCAGCCGCCCTCGGATTCGGCGGCGGGGACCGCCACCTCTCTCACCGTCATCACTTCGCTCCGACCGTCTTCTGGATCAGCGCCGTGTACGCGCTCGCGCTGATCGGGTTGCCCGAGCTGTCGAAGACGTTCAGCTGCTGACCGTCCAGCTTGAGCGTGGGGGTGCCCTGGACGCCGCTGGCGTTGAAGGCCTGGGAGACCTTGGCCGCCCACGGGGCGTAGACGCGGTCCTTGACCGCCTTGGTGAACTCCGGGGTCACCAGGCCCGGGACCTTGCCGGCGAGGTCCAGGAGGTGGCCCAGGTCGCCGAAGCCGTCGGTGGTCTCCTCGGGCTGGTTGGCGTACAGGACGTCGTGGAAGGCCTTGAACTTGGCCGTGCTCTCGTTCAGCGCCGCGCCCGCGACCTGGAGCGCGTCCATCGAGCCGGTGCCGCCGAGGTTGTCGTCGAGGAACGTCGCCATGTGGTACTGGATCTTGTAGGTGCCGTTGTCGGCGAGCTCCTGGATCGTCCTGCCGTCGGCCCCCTCCAGCTTGTCGCAGATCGGGCAGCGGAAGTCCTCGTACACGTCGAGGGTGTGCTTGGCCTTCGGGTCCCCGTAGACGATCACGGTGCTGTCGGTCGCGGAGACGTGGGCCGGGACCACCAGCTTCTGCGAGCCTGCCGCCTGGTCGCCGCTGGAGTGGCTGCCGCCCGACGTGCCGGAGGAGTTGTTGCCGAGGTTGCTGACCACGACGCCGCCGACCGCGATCACGGCGACGGTCGCGGCGACCGCCGCGCCGAGGCCCACGCGCCGGGCGCGCTGACGGCGCTGCTCCTCGGCGGCGCGGGCGGTGCGCAGGCGCTCGCGCGCGTCGGCCTGGTCCTGCTTGCGGGCGTTACGGGTGTTGCGGGTGTTGTTGGTGCTCATGGCCGTCCTCACACGGGTGGTGATGCAGGGAGAAGGAAGGTGAGGGAACGGGCCGTGACGGGACAGCACAGCGAGGCGAGCCGGCCGAAAGCCGGGTACGCGAGGTCAGGACGCGGTGCTGCTCAGCAGGCCCGGGCCAGGAGCGGCGGACCGCGGCGCGGGGCGGTGCGCGGCTGCGCCTCCTGCGGGCCGCGTGCCTTGGCGCGGCGACTGGTTGCCGGCGGGCAGGGCCGCGCGGCGGGCACCGGCAGGGCGAGCGGCGCCGAGAGCCGCAGCAGCAGGGCGCGGACGCCCGGCCGGACCGTCAGGGCGACGGCTCCGAACAGCGCGGACAGGGCCGCCTCGCCACGCCGCAGCCACCAGGCGGCGACGAGCGCGAGCAGCAGGTGCACGAAGAGGAGCAGCATCGCCTGGCCGCCGCTGAGCTCGATCAGCGCGCGCGGCGCCTGCTCGGTCAGACCCAGCAGCCCGGGCCGGATCGAGCCCCCGCCACAGGCGAGCACACCCCAGCCATGGAGCCCCGGACCGGCGCCCGGCCCCGGCGGACAGCTCTGCTGCCCGGCGTTGAACAGCGCGTTCATCGCGACCTGGAGCGGGAGCAGGGTGAGCGCGATCGCCCCGTAGCGGCGCTCGCCGCGGAACACCGCGAGCGCGGTGAGCAGGCAGGCCCCGAAGGCCAGCAGCGCGACGTCCACCGGCACCGGCTGCCCGGTCACCGCCAGCCGCGCCCCGGTCGGGAGCAGGACGGAGAGCGCGGCGAAGACCGCCGCGCGCAGGAGCCTGATCCCTGTTCCGTCCATCCCCCGGAGTATGGCAAAGGATTCCTTACCAGGACAGCCCGCCTCGTGGAACACTCGCCGGAAGCCAAGATCACGGAGAGGGGAACGACATGAGCGGTCGGCGCGCACTGGTCCTCGGTGGGGGCGGGGTGGCCGGGATCGCCTGGCTGACCGGCGTCCTGGCCGGGCTCGCCGAACAGGGCCTCGACGTCACGGACGCGGATGTGATCATCGGCACGTCGGCCGGGTCGACGGTCGCCGCCCAGCTCAACCAGGGCCTCTCGCTCCCGGAGCTGCTCGCCCGGCAGCGCGAGTCCGCGCTGATGAACCGCGAGCTCACGGTCGAGTTCGAGCTCGGCCGGTTCGCGGAGCTCTGGGCGGAGCTGTTCACCGGCTTTCCCGACCCGGTGGCACGCACGCGCGAGCTGGGCCGCCGCGCGGTCGCGGCGGACACCGTGCCGGAGTCGGACCGACGCGAGGTGGTGGCGGGCCGCCTGCCCTCACCGTCCTGGCCCGAGAGCGACGTGCGGATCGTCGCGGTCGACGCGTTCACCGGCGAGCACGTCGTCTTCGACCGGACGTCCGGGGTGACCCTCGCCGACGCGGTCACCGCGAGCTGCGCGGTCCCCCTGGTCTGGCCGCCGGCCACCATCGGCACCACCCGGTACCTCGACGGCGGCGCGCGCTCGGCGACCAACGCGGACCTCGCGGCCGGCCACGACGCCGTCCTGGTCCTGGCCCCGCTCCCGTTCCCGGAGCTGGACGACGAGCTCGCCCTGCTGCGGCGCCAGGGCGCGACGGTCGCGGCCGTCGTCCCGGACGAGGCCTCACTCACGGCGTTCGGCGCCAACCCCCTCGACCCCTCCACCCGCCCGGCCTCCGCCACGGCCGGTCTCCACCAGGCCCGCACGGCGTCCGCCGCCGTCGCGGCCACCTGGCGTGAGGCGACCGGCTGGTAACCTGCCCCGAATCTTCGGCTGGGAGGCGGGATGCGTGCAGGTGGGCGGCTCCGGGGTGGGCTCCTTGCCGTGGTGGTGGGGACCATGCTCGCGGGGTGCGGGGGGCCGCCGCGCGGGCCGGTGGCGGTGACGACGCGGCCCGCGCCGCCCGTGCCCGCCGTGTCACTGCGCGGACTGCTCCTGCCCGCCTCTCTGCCGCACGGCTGGAAACTCCAGGCCGCCGAGGTCGACTCCGCACCGGGGAGCCCCGCCGGGGTGACCCCGCCGCGTGGGTGCCAGGTGCTGCTCGGCGAGGACGTCGTCGACGACAGCGCCACGGCGGCGGGCGCCTCCGCCCTCGCCAGGTTCGCCGGCGGGCACAGCGTCGCCGGTGGACCGATCCCGGGCACCGAGACGCTCTACGTCTTCCCCGGTCACGGCGCGCGCGACGCGCTCACGGCGGTCCGCGCGCTCGCGCGACGCTGCTCGAAGCAGGTGTCGGCGGACGGCACCACCACCCTCTTCTCCGTGGCCGCGGGTCCGCGCCTCGGCGACGAGAGTCTCGTGGTGCGGGCCCGCCAGACGTACCGCACCGACCCGGGCGTGGTCCGCTACGCGGACGCGGAGGTGGTGCGGATCGGGCCGTTCCTGGTGGTCCTGTCCACCGTCCCGATGCCGCGCGCCGACAGCGCGGCCGTCGCCGCCCTGCTGCCCCTGGCGGTCGCCCGCGTCACCCGCGGCGCCCACCCCTCCGCCGGATCGGCTTCCGTGCAACATTCCTGATGCCAAATCAGCTACGCCCCATGCGCCCCATAATCACCGTTCGATAACAAGTCTGGTCCAACCGTTCGCTTTGTTTCACTCGCCTGCCACTTTGTTACCGGTCAGTCGTCATCCGGCTGCCGGACAGTCCCCTCGTCGAACCGTCTCGCCCCGGAGGACTCACGTGGCCCCCGTCACCCGCCGTACTTTCCTCGGCTCCGCCGCCGCCCTCGGCGCAGCCCTGGGCCTGGACTCCCTGCCCGGCGCCGCGCCCCGCGCCGCCGCGGCCACCACCGGCACCATCACCGACATCAAGCACGTCGTCGTGCTGATGCAGGAGAACCGCAGCTTCGACCACTACTTCGGCACGCTCAAGGGCGTGCGCGGGTTCGGCGACCGCGCCACCATCCAGCTGTCGGGCGGTTACAACGTCTTCGACCAGCCCAACGGCAGCGGCCGCCAGTACCCGTGGCAGCTCAGCGAGACCAGCACGTGGTGGTGGGGCGTCAGCAAGGAGCAGTTGGCCCAGTGCGACGGCTCGCTCGACCACTCCTGGTCGACGCAGCACTCCGCCTGGAACAACGGCAAGATGGACAACTGGGTCTCCGCGAAGAGCTCCGTGCGGACCCTCGGCTTCATGAACCGCTCGGACATCCCGTTCCACTACGCGCTGGCCGACGCCTACACGATCTGCGACGCGTACCACTGCTCGATCCTGTCCGCGACCGGTCCCAACCGCACGTACCTGTGGTCGGGTTGGATCGACCCGGCGGGCACGGCGGGCGGCGCCGCCTACGACGGCGGGTCGGAGTCCAACCTCAAGTGGGAGACCTACGCCGAGGCGCTGCAGAACGCGGGCGTGAGCTGGAAGGTCTACCAGAACGCGAGCGACAACTACGGCGACAACGCCCTGGCCTACTTCAGCCAGTTCACCGGCGCGGCGAGCTCCAGCCCGCTGGCGCAGCGCGGCATGGGCTCGGTCCCCTCGACCGGCTCGACGCCGGACGACATCGCCGCCGCGATCAAGGCGGACGCCGCCAACGGCACTCTGCCGCAGGTCAGCTGGGTGGTCTCGAACCAGCTCTTCTCGGAGCACCCCGACGGCCCGCCGGAGAACGGCGCGCACTTCGTCAACATGGTGATCCAGGCGCTCGCCGCCAACCCGGACGTCTTCGACTCCACCGTGCTGTTCCTCAACTACGACGAGAACGACGGCTTCTTCGACCACGTCCCGCCGCCGGCCGCCCCCTCCGGCACCGCCGCCGAGTTCTACTCCGGCACCAACATCGGCCTCGGCTTCCGCGTCCCGATGATCATCGTCTCGCCGTGGACCCGCGGCGGCTGGGTCGACTCCCAGGTCTACGACCACACCTCCGTGCTCCGCTTCCTGGAGACCTGGACCGCGGCGCTGGGCACCCCGGCCACCTGCTCGAACATCTCCGCCTGGCGCCGCCAGGTCTGCGGCGACCTCACCGGCGCCTTCGACTTCACCAACCCCGTCTACGGGCTGCCCTCGCTGCCGGACACCAGCGCGACGATCAGCCAGGCCACGGCGAACCTGCAGATCAACCCGGCCCCCGGCACCAACTCGATGCCCACCCAGGAGCCCGGCACCAAGCCCGCCCGCGCACTGCCCTACCAGCCGAACGCCTGGGTCGACCACATCGAGTACGACGCGAGCGGCAAGGTCCTGCTCTGGATCGACATGGCGAACCAGGGCCCGCAGGCCACCGCCTACGCGCACTACTCCATCTACGCCAACGCCTACCGCACCGGCGGCCCCTGGCAGTACACCGTCGCGCCGTACGCAGGCGGCACCGACGGCACCGCCAACGACTTCTTCAACATCGGCTCGGGCTACGGCGACGGCCAGTACGACCTCACCTGCGTCGGCCCCAACCGCTTCCTGCGCCGCTTCACCGGCAACGCGAACGGCGCGGGCAAGGGCTGCGAGGCGTCGACGTACTACGCCACCGCGCCGAACACCGGCCAGCAGGCCGTCTGGTTCAAGATGACCAACACCGGTACCAGCACCGTCACCTACACCATCACCTCCACCAACTACCGCACCGACGGCCCGTGGACCTACCAGGTCGCGGCGGGCGCGACGGTCTCGGACTACTTCAACGCGGTCGCGTACGACAACGGCTGGTACGACTTCACCGTCACCGTCGACGCCGACTCCTCCTGGAGCCGCCGGGCCACCGGCCACATCGAGACCGGCGCGGCCAGCGTCAGCGGCTGACCTCGGAGGTCCCTGCTGCCGCGGGTGCGGGACGGAGGTGGAACCAGACCCACTTGCCGTCCTGCACCCGGAAGTACCCCCAGTCGTCGCTCAGGTCCTTGATCAGCGCCAGCCCGCGCCCCGACTCGGCGGTGCAGGCGACGACGGGTCCGTCCGGCACGGGCAGGGCCGGGTCGGTGTCGAAGACGGCACAGAACATCCCGCCGGTGAGGTGGTCCACGCGGACCTCGACGGTCACCGACGGCCCGTCCGTGTGCTCCACCGCGTTCGCGACGGCCTCGGTGACGAGCAGCTTGCCACGGTCGGCGACGTCCTCGTCGTAGTGGGCGAGCGCGGCGACCGTGTGCCGGGCCTGGGCCGCCGCCCGGGCGTGGCGGGGCAGAGTGAGAACGGCGGCCGGCGTGCGGTGGTCGCGAGCGGTGGCAGGCATGGCTCTCCTCGGCTGGTCGGGCGGCAGGAACGGGACGCGGCACCAGGGCACCACACGCCGGCGCCGCGTCCTCGTCTTCGACGCTACGGCTCCACGACGCCGCGTTCATCCGGCCTAGGGCCGCAGACGTGGGGACCAAGGTCCCGCGTTGCACTCACCTCAGGGGTGCGGGGCCCTGCCGATGTGCGGCTCCTCCCCCAGCCTTCGGCCGGGAGGTGCCCCAGAGGTGCTCCCTGCGTGGGCGCGAGAACCCTCCCGGGGCGGATGGCCCTTTCCGCTCGGGATCTCCATGCCCACGGAGGGGGTCCCTCCGGCCGAAGGCTGGGGGATTGTCGCGCGGTTCCTCGCGCCCACGGATAGGGCAACGCATAGCCTTCGTGTATGACGCCTTCCCTGCGTTACGCCTCCGGGCCCGGGCGGTGGGTGCTCGCGGCGACCGTGCTCGGCTCGGGGCTGGCCGCGATCGACGCGACGGTCGTCGGCATCGCGTTGCCGGCCATCGGGCGGGACTTCCACGTCGGGCTGGCGGATCTGCAGTGGGTGGTGACCGCCTACACGCTGACCCTCGCGGGCCTGCTGCTGGTGGCCGGCGCCCTCGGTGACCGGTACGGGCGCAAGAAGGTCTTCCTGATCGGCGTCGTGTGGTTCGCGCTCGCCAGCGCGCTCTGCGGGCTCGCGCCCAACGCGACCACCCTCATCGGGGCCCGCGCCCTGCAAGGCGTCGGCGCGGCACTCCTCACGCCGGGAAGCCTGGCCATCCTGGAAGCCTCGTTCGTGCCGGAGGACCGCGGCCGGGCCATCGGCGCGTGGTCCGGGCTGAGCGGGGTGGCGACGGCCGTGGGGCCGTTCCTGGGCGGGTGGCTGGTGCAGGCCGCCTCCTGGCGTCTGATCTTCGCGATCAACCTGCCGCTGGCCGCGCTCGTCGTGGTCCTCGCGATCCGGCACGTCCCGGAGTCGCGCGCTCCTGAGGCGGAGGATGGGGCCGGGGTCGACGTACTGGGCGGGCTGCTGGTCACGCTAGGCCTGGTAGGGCTGACCTACGGGCTGATCGAGGGGCCGTCCCGGGGCTGGCAGAGCGCGGAGGTCCTGGCGTCGCTGCTGCTGGGCGTCGCGCTGCTGGGGGCGTTCCTGTGGTGGCAGACCCGGGCCAAGAATCCGATGCTGCCACTGGCGGTCTTCTCCTCACGGCAGTTCACCGCGACCAACGCGGTGACCTTCGTGCTGTACGGGGCGCTCGGCGGGGTACTGTTCCTGCTGCCCATCCAGTTGCAGCAGGTCTCCGGCTATTCCCCCCTTGAGGCAGGGGTGTCGCTGCTGCCGGTGACGCTGCTGATGCTGACGCTCTCCGCCCGCTCGGGCGCTCTCGCGGGGCGGATCGGGCCGCGGCTGCAGATGAGCGTGGGGCCGTGCCTGGCCGGGATCGGGCTCGCCCTGCTGGTGCGGGTGACCGGCAACGGCTCCTACCTCACCGAGGTGCTGCCCGGCGTATTTGTCCTCGGGCTCGGGCTGGCGGCCACCGTCGCGCCGCTGACCTCGACCGCGCTCTCCTCGGCGCCCGCGCAGCACGCGGGGATGGCCTCGGCGGTGAACAACGACGTGGCCCGCGCGGCCTCACTGATCGCGGTGGCCGTGCTCCCCGCCATCGCGGGGATCACGGGCTCCGCCTACCTGCACCCGCCGACGTTCTCGGCGGGCTTCCACAAGGCCGTGCTGGTCTCCGGCGCGCTGTGCGTGCTGAGCGGGCTGATGGCGGCGGTGCTGATCCGCAACCCGGCCCGGGCGGCCGCCCCGGAGGACGAGGCCGGCCCGGCGGCGCCGCAGCACAGCTGCGGACTGGACGCACCGCCGAACCGGTCCTGAGTCCCTCAGCAGGACGGGGTCAGCCGCTGACGCTGGCGGCGCCGGTCTCGATGTGACCGGTGACCCGGCGGCTCCAGGAGGAGTCGGAGCTGACGGTGACCGTGAAGTCGTACCAGCCGTTCTGGTTGGCGACCGCGTTGAAGTAGTCCGAGGTCGTGGCCCCGGCCGCGACCGAGTACGTCCACGGGCCGTCGGTGCGGTAGTTGTTCGACGTGATGGTGAAGGTGACCGCGCTGGTGCCGGTGTTGGCCAGGTGCACCCAGAGCGCCTCCTTGCCCGTGTCGGGCGCGGCGGCGTAGGTCGTGGTCGCCTCGCAGGTCTTGCCAGCGGCCGTGGTGCTGCCGGTGAAGCGGCGCAGGAAGCGGTTGGGGCCGACGCAGGTGAAGTCGTACTTCCCGCTGCCGTAGTTGGTGCCGACGTTGAAGTAGTCGATCGTGGTGCCGTCGGTGCCGCCTGCGTAGGGGGCGACGGTGTACTGCCAGGGCCCGCCGGTGCGGTAGGCGTTGGCGTAGATGGAGTAGTGCGCGTAGGCGGTGGCCTGCGCACCCTGGTTCGCCATCCGGATCCAGACCAGCGTCTTGCCGCCCGAGTCGAACTCGATGTGGTCGACCCACGCGTTCGGCTGGTACGGCAGCGCGCGGGCCGGACGGGTGCCGGACTCCTGGGTGGGCAGCGCGTTGGTGGTCGGGCTGGGGTTGGGCAGCGGGTCGCAGTTGGCCTGGCCGAAGACCGTGCTCGTCGCGGGCAGGCTCGGCGCGCCGTAGACGGGGTTGGTGAAGTCGAAGGCGCCGGTGAGGTCGCCGCAGACCTGGCGGCGCCAGGCGGAGATGTTCGAGCAGGTGGCCGGGGTGCCCAGCGCCGCGGTCCAGGTCTCCAGGAAGCGGAGCACGGAGGTGTGGTCGTAGACCTGGGAGTCGACCCAGCCGCCGCGGGTCCACGGCGAGACGATGATCATCGGGACGCGGAAGCCGAGGCCGATGTTGGTGCCGGAGTAGAACTCGGCGGCCGTGCCCGAGGGGGCGGCCGGCGGCGGGACGTGGTCGAAGAAGCCGTCGTTCTCGTCGTAGTTGAGGAACAGCACGGTCGAGTCGAAGACGTCCGGGGTGGCAGCGAGCGCCTGGACGACGAGGTTGACGAAGTGCGCGCCGTCGCTCGGCGGGCCGTCGGGGTGCTCCGAGAAGGCCTGGTTGGCGACGACCCAGCTGACCTGCGGCAGAGTGCCGTTGGCGGCATCCGCCTTGATCGCGTTGGCGATGTCGTCCGGCGTCGAGCCAGTCGAGGGGACGGACCCCATGCCGTTCTGGTAGAGCGGGCTCGAGGTCGAGGCACCGGTGAACTGGGTGAAGTAGGCCAGGGCGTTGTCGCCGAAGTTGTCGTTGGCGTTCTGGTAGACCTTCCAGCTCACGCCCGCGTTCTGGAGCGCCTCGGCGTAGGTCGTCCAGTGCAGGCCGGACTCGGAGCCGCCGTCGTAGGCGGCGCCGCCGGCGGTGCCGGCCGGGTCGATCCAGCCCGACCACAGGTAGGTGCGGTTGGGGCCGGTCGCCGACAGGATCGAGCAGTGGTAGGCGTCGCAGATCGTGTAGTTGTCCGCGAGGGCGTAGTGGAAGGGGATGTCCGAGCGGCTGAGGTAGCCCATGGTGCGGACGGTGCCCTTGGCCGAGACCCAGGAGTCCATCTTGCCGTTGTTCCACGCCTTGTGCTGCGTGGACCAGGAGTGGTCGAGCGAGCCGTCGCACTGGGCGATCTGCTCGGAGGTCTGGCCGGAGGCCGGGGCGGTGGTGCTCATCTGCCACGGGTACTGGCGGCCGCTGCCGTTGGGCTGGTTGAAGACGTTGTAGCCGCCCGAGAGCTGCACGGTGGCCTTGTCGGCGAAGCCGCGCACGCCCTTGAGGGTGCCGAAGTAGTGGTCGAAGCTGCGGTTCTCCTGCATCAGCACGACGACGTGCTTGACGTCCGTGATCGTGCCCGTGGTGGCCGCGGCGGCGCGCGACGTGGTACCGGGCAGGGCTTCCAGACCCAGAGCCGCGCCGAGGGCGGCGGCGGATCCGAGGAAAGTACGGCGGGTGACAGGCGCCACTGGGTCCTCCGGAGCGAGAGAGTTCGACCTGGGGACTATCGGGCCCGCAGATGACGCGGATCCCGGTCCAAGGTGGCAGGGACATGAAGCGGAGCCTACTGTTTGGCCCAGACTCGTTATTAATTCGTTACTTACTCTCACCGGGCGGACAGTGAGAGCTACTACCTTCCCGGGAAGGTATTGTGTGGGTGCCCCGCCCCGAACAACCCACCCCCGAGGAGCCGACCACCGTGGACTCCACCCGCCTGGAGCACGCCTCCGAGACCGCCACCGGCGGTACGGACCGGCAGGGCTCCCTCCGCCTGGTGCTGATCCTCGGCGCGCTCTCCGCCTTCGGACCGCTCAGCCTGGACATGTACCTCCCGGGCCTGCCGCAGCTCGCTGCCGACTTCCACACCTCGGACTCCGCCGCGCAGTTGACCCTGACGAGCTGTCTGATAGGCCTCTCGCTCGGCCAGTTGCTGGCCGGACCCCTCGCGGACCGGTGGGGACGCCGCCGCCCGCTGCTGATCGGGCTCGCCGCCTACGCCGCGGCCTCGGTCCTGTGCGCGCTGGCCCCGTCCGTCACCGCGCTGACCGGGCTGCGGATGGTGCAGGGGCTGGCGGGCGGCGCCGGGATCGTCATCTCCCGGGCCGTCGTCTCCGACCTGTACCAGGGCGTCGCGGCGGCGCGGTTCTTCTCGCTGCTGATGCTGGTCAACGGCAGCGCACCGATCCTCGCTCCGCTCTTCGGCGGACAACTGCTGCGGATCACCGACTGGCGCGGCGTCTTCGTGGCCCTCTCGGTGATCGGCTGCGCGCTGACGGCGGCGGCCACCCTGGGGCTGCGCGAGACCCTGCCGCCGACGGAACGCCGCGCGGGCGGTCTCGGCGACACCCTGCGCACCATGGGCACGCTGCTGCGCGACCGGGCCTTCGTCGGCTACGCGCTCTCCGGCGGCTTCGCGCTGGCGGCGATGTTCGCCTACATCTCCGGCTCGTCGTTCGTGCTGCAGAGCGTCTACGGCCTGAGCGCGCAGACCTTCTCGCTCGTCTTCGGCGCCAACGCGCTCGGCATCGTGGCCCTCGGCCAGCTCAACACCGTGCTGCTGCGCCGCTTCACGGTCGAGACCCTGCTGCGCGCGGGCCTCGCCCTCAGCGCGGCGGGCGGGCTCGGACTGCTGGCCTCCGTGCACTTCGGCTGGGGCCTGCCGGGCGTGCTGGCGGGGCTCTTCGTCCTGGTCTCCAGCATCGGCCTGATCGGGCCCAACGGCACCGCCCGCGCCATGGACGGCCACGCCGGCCGCCGCGGCGCGGCCAGCGCGCTCGTCGGCCTCCTCCAGTACGGCGCGGGCGGCCTCGCCGCCCCCCTCGTCGGCCTCGGCGGCAGCGGCACCGCCCTGCCGATGGCCGTCGTGGCGGCGTCGTTCGCCGTTGCCGGGGTGCTGACGTACGCCCTGCTGGTGCGGCAGCGGGCCTGAGGCGCGAGGCGCCTCAGCGACGCACGTCCCAGCTCAGGACCCGCTCACCCGCCGGGGTCTCCCCCGGTGCGGGCCGGAAGACGCCGAACGGCTCTGCGCTGCGGACGGAATCGGCCAGTGCGGCGAAGAGCTCTGTGAGGCCCGACGCCCAGACCGTGGTCTCGCAATCGCCTAAGCCCATGCCGAACTCGTGCACCATCCCGTATCCGGGGCCCGGCCGGTGGTCGACGAAGGCGAGCCCGCCGTCGATGGAGTGCGCGAAGGGGACCCACTGGTGCGGGTGCCCCATCACGGCGTCCTCGTCCTCCCAGACGCCCGCGTCGCGGTTCTCCTGCTCGTAGTCGGCGAACATGGCGTTGATCTCGGCGATCTCGACCGCCGCGCAGAGGCGGTGCGACAGCGGCAGGAAGCCAACAGACGTGCGCGACGCTCCCTCGTGCAGCTCCAGCAGGCCCCGCAGCTCGGGGTGGAGCGCGAAGCCCAGCGCCGCCTCCAGCGCCGCGAGGCGCTCCGCCGACGCGGGCGGGCGCAGTGCCGTGTAGGAAGCCGGCGCCTGCCTGACCAGACATGAGGCGAAGCGGGTCCAGGCCTGGTGCAGGGTCTCGGTCATGGACGGACAGCGTAGTGAATTCGGTTGCCGTGCCCGCAGTCGGCCGACAGACTCTCCGCTCATCGCACGACGAGAGACGGGCAGGTATCGGCATGGCGTCGGCGGGAGTGGTTCGGGCGGTCAGCGCCCTGACGGCGCGGTGGGCACAGGCCCTGCTGCCCGCCGACGCGGTGACCCGGGACACCGTCTTCTCCCCCGTCGGCGTCTGGCCGTTGCTCGCGGCGCTCGCCGCGGGCGCGGACGGGGGCGCGCGGGCGGAACTGGAGGAGGCCGTCGGGCTGCCGGCCGCCGGGGCGATGGGCGGGGCGCGGGAGTTGATGGCCGCGCTGCGGCGTATGCCCGGCGTCTGCGCCGCGTTGGGGCTGTGGACGCGGGAAGCGCTGGAGCTGGAGCCGGGTTGGGCGCTCGGGCTGCCGGAGGGCGTCCACGGCGCGATCAGCGGCGACCCGGCCGTCGACAAGCCGCGTCTGGACACGTGGGCGAAGGACGCTACGGACGGGCGGATCCCGGAGCTGCCGGTCCAGGTGGACGAGGACACCATGCTGGTCCTGGCGAGCGGCCTGCTCGCCAGGAGCCGCTGGCTGCAGCCGTTCTGGGAGACCGCGCACGTCGTCGAGCACGGCCCGTGGGCGGGCCGGGACATCGCAGCGCTCGTCCGTAGCACCAGCGTGCTGGACCGCGCCGCGCTGTTGGAGACGGCCGACGCCGCCGTCACCGAACTGCGGGTGCTCGGCCGTGGCGGCATCGACGTCCACCTGCTCCTCGGCGAGGAGCACACCGCACCCGCCACGGTGCTGGCCGCCGGCCTCGACGCGCTGGCCCACCCGCGCCTGCGCACCGGCGCGCACCTGCTGCCACTCGGCGAACCCGGCCCGGGGCTTTCGGTGCGCCACGGCCGCAGCTTCGACCGCGATCCCGAGCTCACCACCACGGTCGTGCCGTTCGACCTGGCCTGCGAGCACAACCTGCTCGCCGACCACGCCGTCTTCGGGCTGACCAGTGCCAGGGATGCCGCACGCGGCCACTTCTCCGGGATCAGCGTGAGCCGACCGCTCGCCGTCGGCTCCGCCCGGCAGTCGGCGACGACGAAGTTCACCGCGAAGGGCTTCGAGGCGGCGGCAGTGACCTCGATCGCCTTGAGTGTCGGCGGCGCCTTCGTGCCGCGCCCGACCTACCGGGTCAAGCAGGTCGAGCTCACCATCGACCGCCCGCACGGGTTCCTCGCCGTACACCGCACCTCCCGGCTGGTCCTGGCGGCCGGGTGGGTCGGGCAGCCGAAGGACTACGAGGACGACTGGGCCTGAGTGGCCGCCGCGCCGAAGCCCTTGGGCGGCGCCACGTGCCCGAACCACGCCTGCGTCTCCTCCGGCGGCAGCACACGGGTCACAGCGATCGAGGCCGTCATCATCGGGAAGAACCGGCCAGCGTTCCAGCCGCGCCGGTACGGCAGCGGGTCGAGGACGAGCAGGCGGCGGCCGTCCACGACCGGGATGTCGGCCGGGTTGCCCTCGTTCCAGATCCAGCTGCCATCGGGGGCGACCAGGTTGAACGGTCCCTCGGCGTGCAGGCCGCCGAGGTCCGCGTCGGGGGCGAAGGGCGCGTCGAGGGACAGGGCGACGATCCGGGCGTCCGGGGCCTGGCCTGGCAGGTGGCCGCCACCGATCAGGGCGTGGGCCAGCAGGGTGTGCAACTGGAAGTTGTCGCCGATGCCCCCGATGCGCAACTCGAACCCGGTACCCGACGGGCGGTGCAGCACGACCAACGGCTCGTCGTCCAGGACCTCCAGGGCGTAGGCGAGGCACTTGAGGTCGTGCGCGCCCAGCTCGGCGACCGCGCGGACCAGTGCGGTCAGCTCGGCGGTGCCGGCCGCCGCCCGGCGGACCGGCACGCTGCGGCACAGCACCGCGAGCGCGGGCGGCTGCCACTGGTCGAGCGAGCACCACGCCAGGGCCAGGCGCAGCGCCTCGTAGTGCTCGCCGCCGAGGCGGCTGAGCATCGCGTCGTCGACGGCCTGCTCGTCGGGCTCCGGCAGCTCCGCGTCGGCGTCGGCGGCCCGCCAGCGGCGGGCGAACTCCAGTGCGTCGGTGAGCGTCTCGCGCACGGCCGTCAGGATCGGCTCGGCGCAGGCCGCCGGGTCGGCGCCCTGTTCGACGCAGAAGCCGGCCATCATCGCCAGCATCGGCCGGGGGCCGACCGGCGGGAAGGCCGGGAGCAGGGCGGCGAGGCGCGCGCCGAACTCGGCCCCCTCCCCCTTCGGTCCGGTCCGCAGGGCTGCATGGTGGCGCCGAAGGCGCGCTCGGTCCGCTGGGGGTCGCGCTCCGCGACGCCCTGCTCCAGCTCGGCGACGGCCGCCGCCAAGCCGGAGTCCTTCGTCCGCTTCTTGAAGATCACCGCCGCACCCTAGCGGCGGCCACCGACAGGCGCCAGGGTTCGGCGTCAGGGGTTCGGCGTCAGGGTCTCAGCTGGTCAGGCCGCGCTCGACCAGGTCCAGCGTCGCGTCCAGCATCGCCGCGCGGGTCGCGGCGTCGCAGACGGCCAGGGGGCCGTCGATGGTGAGCAGGGCGAGGCCGTGGAGGGCCGCCCAGGAGGGGAACTCGGCGCCGGGGCGGCGTTCGGCGGGCATGAGGCCCGCCGCGAGCAGCGCGTCCAGGGCTCCGGCGACGATGCGGAAGGCCCGGTACTCCCCCAGCTCCCGCTCGTCGACGGCGAGTTCACGCACGCCGTGGCAGAAGGCGGTGCGGAACAGCCCCGGCTCCGCCACGGCGAAGCCGACGTAGGCGGCGCCGAGGGCGCGCAGGCGCTCGCGCGGGTCGGCGTCAGCCGGGATCGCCTCCTCCAAGGCGTCCGCGAGGAGTTCGTGCCCGCGTTCCTTCGCGACCCGCAGCAGCTCCTCGTGGGAGGAGAAGTGCCGGTAGGCGGCCGCCGCCGAGACGCCCGCGCGGCGGGCGGCCTCGCGCAGGACGACGGCCTCGGGGCCGCCCTCCCGGGCGAGGGCGACCGCCTCGCGGGCGAGTGCGTTGGCGAGGTCGCCGTGGTGATAGCGGGCACGGGCGGCAGAACGGGTGTCGGACACATCCCCGATTCTGCCGCCCCAACCGGTCGAACGTGAGGTCAGACCGACTTCTGGTAACTGCGGAAGGTCCGCATCGAGAGCCAGACCGCCGCCGCGGACAGCAGCACCAGCCAGCTGCCGTGGCTGAACACCGACCACCAGTCGGGCGAGGCGGCCATCGCCGCGCGCCCGGCCTCCAGCGCCCAGTTGACCGGGTTGAACCGGGCCACGACCTGCATCCAGTGCGGCATCAGGGTCGTCGCCATGAACGCCGAGGAGAGGAAGGTCAGCGGGAGCAACAGGAAGGTGTTGATCCCGATGATCGACTCCCGCTCACGGACCAGCATGCCGAGCGCGTTCGAGAAGGCCCCGAAGATCGTCCCGAGCACGGACGAGGCGACGACGAGGATGACCAGCCCCGCCGCCCCTCCCGGGTAGTGGGCTCCGCCGAGCCACCCCAGCAGCACGATGATCACGGACTGGAACGCCGTGGTCAGCGCCTGCATGACCACGTTGGCGTTCATCAGCGCGCTGCGGCGCACCGGCGTGATCAGGAAGCGGTTCAGCGTGCCGCGTTCGATCTCCTCCAGGGTGCCCATGCCGGCCCACATGTTGGAGGAGACGGCGCTCATCACGATGACGCCGGGGACCAGGTAGTCGAGGTAGGAGCCGGAGCCGAAGCCGGGAATCTCCACGACCTTGCGGAACAGCGCCCCGAACAGGAACAGCCAGATCACCGGCTGGATCAGGGTGATGATCAGGTAGGCGGGCTGCCGCAGGAACGCCATGAACTGGCGCTGCGTCATGAACCAGGTGTCGCTGACGACGGTGGTGCTCATCGACCCGCTCCTTCCAGGGTGCTCTCCGCGGAGGAGAAGCTGCGGCCGGCGTAGCGGAGGTAGACGTCGTCCAGCGAGGGCCGGGCGACGGTGACAGCGGCGACGGCGAGGCCGATCCGGTCGAGCGCCGAGAGCACGGCGGGGACGGCGGCGGCACCGTTCTCCGCGCGGGCGGAGACCCGGCGGCCGGCCAGGGTGATGTCGCGAACGCCCTCGACGGAGCCGATGGCGCCGATGACGGGCAGTTCGTCGGCGACGGGGGTGGCCAGCTCGACGGCGATCGCGTCGCCGCGCAGCTCGCCCTTGAGCTCGTCGGGCGTGCCCTGGACCACCACGCGACCGCGGTCGACGATGGCGAGGCGGGTGGCGAGCTTGTCCGCCTCCTCCAGGTAGTGGGTGGTGAGCAGGATGGTCAGGCCGTCGGCCCCGGCCAGGCGCTCGATCTCCTCCCACATCGCGGTACGGGCCTCCGGGTCCAGGCCGGTGGTCGGCTCGTCGAGGAAGAGCACCTGCGGACGGTGGACCAGCCCGATGGCGACGTCGAGGCGGCGCAGCATGCCGCCGGAGTACGTCTTGACCTGCCGCCCGGCGGCGTCGGCGAGGTCGAACCGCTCCAGCAGCGCGTCGACCCGGCAGGTCAGTTCGGTGCCGCGCATGCCGTAGAGGCGGCCCTGGAGAACGAGGTTGTCCCGGCCCGTGGCGACAGGATCGGCCCCGGACTTCTGGGCGACGACGCCGATGGCGCGGCGCACCCGGTCCGGCTCGCGCCGGACGTCGTAGCCGGCCACCGTGGCGCTGCCGGAGTCGGCGGCGGCGAGGGTGGTGAGGATCTTGACGGTGGTGGACTTGCCGGCGCCGTTCGGGCCGAGCAGGCCGAAGACGATGCCGGGCTCGACGCTGATGCTGAGCCCGTCCAGCGCGCGCACGCCCTCCGGCCGCGCCTTGCCACGACCCTTGGGGTGGTAGGTCTTGACCAGGTCGACGGCGTGCACGGCGGCTGCGCCCTCGGCCCGGTCGGGGACGGCGCCGAGCGACGCCCTCCGGGTTTCGGTGTTCATGACGGGATTCCTCCGGTCGTGACGGCGATGCCGATCTACGACGGGGGATCCGGAGCTACGATGGGGATGCGTGTTCCTCGTATGCACCGAATCACCTGTTGCCGCAGGCCGGTCGCGAGGTTCCGGCCCCCGTTCGGTGTTGCCGCACCGGGCGGGGGCCCTTTCTGTTGTGTCGTGAGTCAGTCGGGGCTCGAAAGACGGCTCGCGTCAGTCGGGGCGCGAAAGACGGCTCGCGCGCTCCTCCAGGTCCGTCCACTCCTGCGGCGGCGCGCCGGTGGCGTGGTAGGCACGCCAGCCGTCCAGCCCGCTCAGGGTGTTGGTCTCCATCCGCCGCAGCAGTCCGCGCAGCCACTCGGCCTCGGCCCGCTGCATGGCCAGCGCGTACTCGGCCTCCACCAGGAAGACGTCGGGCAGCACGGCCCGGCACTCCTCCAGGGTGGCAGCCGCCACTGACACGCCGTCATCCAGCGTGGCGAGCCGCTTGCGCAACAGCGCCTCGACCTCGTCCGGCGGGAGCGAGCCCGCCAGCGAGAGGCCCGCCTCGAACTGCGGATACTCCTTGACCGGGACGCTGAGCAGCTCCGAAAGCCAGTCGTGCAGCTCGGCGCGGCCGGCCTCGGTGATGCCGTAGACCGTGCGCTCGGGCCTGCGGCCGTCCCGCTCGGTGCCTGCGGCCTCGATGAAGCCGTGCTTCTCCAGGTTCTGGACCACGGTGTAGAGCGACCCAAAATTGATCTTGATGCTTGCCTGCTTGCCACGCTGGCGGAGCACCTGGGCCATCTCGTACGGGTGACGCGGCGTCTCGGCGCACATGGAGAGCACCGCCAGTGCCAGCGGGTTGCTCAGCTTGCGCTTCGCCATCGCGCCACCTCCTTACTCGTAGACGAGTATATGAGCACGGGTATAGCGCGTGTCAATACGCTATATCGCGATAGCCTTCCCGGCCTTCTCCCAGTTGGAGCGCGTCGTGTCGAGGTACTGCTGCGCCTGCGGCCCGAGCGCGACACCGCGCGCGAAGGCGCGCATGTTGCCGGGGCCGGTGTTGTAGCCGAGGGCCAGCAGCTCGTCCGTGGTCAGTGCCGGGACATGGTGCGCCGGGAGCTGCGCGGCGAGGTCGTGCAGGTACCAGGCCTCGGCGCGGATCGCCAGGTCCGGGTCGTCGGGCAGCTCCAGCCAGGAGCGGGAGGCGAACGGACGACCCTGCTTCACCTGGTCGAAGGTGGCCTCGTGCATGTTGGCGACGCCGAGGGAGGCGGTCGGCTTCAGCTTCAGCCAGGACCGCTCGAAGGCCGGGTCGTGCGGCTTGTAGTCCTCGTTGTAGAGCACGGCCATCACCAGCTGCGGATCCACCCCCGCCTCGTGCGCCCGGGCCCGCACCTGGGCGGCGAACTGGGACGGGTCGTAGCTGCCCGTGTACCAGCTGCCCGACGCGGAGGCGCTCGGTGACGGGTGGCCGGCGACGGCGTGCGCGCCCGACGCGGACGGCGAGGCCGTCGCGTCGGCCGAGGCGCCGCCGTCGTGACCGTGCATCACCGCCCAGACGAGCACGCCCGCCAGCGCGACGACCGCCCACGCACCCCAGGCCGAACGTCCCCGCCGTGCCACCGCCGGCTCACCCCACCGACGAGTAGGCGATGATGCCGCGCCGGACCGCGTCGACGGCCTTGCGCGCGGCCGCGCGCACCTCGCCGTCGGCCGGGGCCGCGTTCTGGATCTGGCCCAGCACGTCGATCAGCTGGCGCGTCCAGCGCACGAAGTCGCCGGCCGGCAGGTCGGCCTCGCGCAGCACCTTGTCGAGCGAGTCGCCCGAGGCCCAGCGGAAGGCCGTGAAGGCGAAGCCGAGATCGGGCTCGCGCCGCACCCAGCCCTCCATGGTGGAGAGCTTGTGCTGCTCCTCCAGGGCGTCCAGGTGGCCCCAGATCTGCCGCATCGTGTCAAGCGCCGGACGGGCCTTGCCCTCCGGCAGCTTGACCGCGCTCGGGTCGTCGTCGCCGCGCGACTCGAAGACCAGTGCCGAGGCGCAGGCCGCGAGCTCGGCGGGGCTCAGCCCCTCCCAGACGCCCTCGCGCAGGCACTCCGAGGCCAGCAGGTCCAGGTCGCCGTAGAGGCGGCCCAGGCGCTTGCCGTGCTCGGTGACCGAGTCGCCCTCCAGGTAGTCCAG
Organism: Streptacidiphilus sp. MAP12-33; assembly: GCF_041261265.1. NCBI lineage: Bacteria > Bacillati > Actinomycetota > Actinomycetes > Kitasatosporales > Streptomycetaceae > Streptacidiphilus > Streptacidiphilus sp. MAP12-33. The sequence goes on along the minus strand of NZ_JBGCCA010000025.1, from coordinate 58,597 downwards.
GTCGGCGAGCAGGGCGCAGACCCGGTCGAAGGTGCGGGCGATGGTGTGGGTGCGCGAGCGCATCCGGCGCTCGAGCTGCTCGGTGTCGCGCTTGAGCCGGTCGTAGCGCTCGCCCCAGCGGGCGTGGTCCTCACGCTCGTCGCAGCCGTGGCAGGGGTGTGCCCGCAGCTCGGCCCGCAGCCGGGCGATCTCGGGATCGTCCGCCGCCGCCGCGCGACCCCGGCGCGTACGCTCCGGATCGATGTGCCCGGCCTTCTGGCGCAGCGCCGAGGCAAGATCCCGCCGGGACTGCGGGCTGCGCGGGTTGAAGGACTTGGGGATCCGCAGGCGCTCGATCGGCTCGACGGGCACCGGGAAGTCGATCATCGCGAGGCGCTTGACCTGCCGCTCGGCGGTCAGCACGACCGGGCGCGGCCCGTCCTGGTAGTCGTGGCCGCGGCCGTTGCCGTAGCCGCGGGTGCCGTGCCGGGAGACCGGCGGCAGACCCGGGTCCAGCACCAGCGCGAGCCCGGCGAACCGGCCGCTCGGCACGTGGATGATGTCGCCGGGGCGCAGCTTCTCCAGCGAGTCGGACGCGCTGGCCCGGCGCTGCGCCTGGCCCTCGCGGGCCAGCGACTGCTCGCGGTCCTTCAGGGCCCGGCGCAGGCCCATGTACGCGTCGAAGTCGCCCAGGTGGCAGGTGACCGCCTCGCGGTAGCCGGCCAGGCCCTCCTCGTTGCGCTGCACCTGCCGCGCGATACCGACGACGGAGCGGTCCGCCTGGAACTGCGCGAAGGAGGTCTCCAGCAGCTCGCGGGCGGTGTGCCGGCCGAACTGGGAGACGAGGTTGACGGCCATGTTGTAGGACGGCTTGAACGAGGAGCGCAGCGGATAGGTACGCGTGCCCGCCAGACCCGCGAGGGCGGACGGGTCCAGGTTCGACTGCCACAGCACCACGGCGTGGCCCTCGACGTCGATGCCGCGGCGCCCGGCCCGGCCGGTCAGCTGGGTGTACTCACCCGGCGTGACGTCGGCGTGGGTCTCCCCGTTCCACTTGACGAGCTTCTCCATCACCACGGAGCGGGCCGGCATGTTGATGCCCAGCGCGAGGGTCTCCGTCGCGAAGACGGCCTTGCACAGGCCGCGCTGGAACAGCTCCTCGACGACCTCCTTGAAGGTCGGCAGCATGCCCGCGTGGTGGGCGGCGATGCCGCGCTCCAGCGCGTCCAGCCACTCGAAGTAGCCGAGCACGTGCAGGTCCTCGGGCGGGATGTTCACCGTCCGGGACTCCACCAGGGTGCGGACCTCGGCCCGCTCGGCGTCGTTGTTGAGCCGCAGGCCGGCGTGCAGGCACTGCTGGACGGCGGCCTCGCAGCCGGCCCGGCTGAAGATGAAGGTGATCGCGGGCAGCAGACCCTCGGCGTCCAGGCGGTCGATCACCTCGACGCGGCTCGGCGTCCAGGCCCGGCCCGGGCGGCCGTTCGGCATCGAGCGACCCCGGCCGCGGTTGTCGAAGCGGCCGCGCCCGGCCCCGCGACGGTCCAGCTCGGCGCGGGCGAGCCGCACCAGCTCCGGGTTGACGTCGGCCTCGCCGCCGCGCCCGGCGCCACCCTCGCGCTTGCGCCCGGACGCGCGCTCCTCGGCGACACGGGAGGTGAACAGGTCGTACATCCGGTTCCCGGCCAGCACGTGCTGCCACAGCGGCACCGGGCGGTGCTCGGAGACGATGACCTTGGTGCCGCCGCGCACGGTGTCCAGCCAGTCGCCGAACTCCTCGGCGTTGGAGACGGTGGCGGAGAGCGAGACCAGGGTGACCGACTCGGGCAGGTGGATGATCACCTCCTCCCACACGGCGCCGCGGAAGCGGTCGGCGAGGTAGTGCACCTCGTCCATGACCACGTACCCGAGGCCGGTGAGCGTGGAGGAGCTCGCGTAGAGCATGTTGCGCAGCACCTCCGTCGTCATGACGACGACGGGTGCCTCGCTGTTGATGGTGTTGTCACCGGTCAGCAGCCCGACCCGGTCGGGCCCGTAGCGCTTGACCAGGTCCTGGTACTTCTGGTTCGACAGCGCCTTGATGGGTGTCGTGTAGAAGCACTTGCGGCCCTGGTTCAGCGCCAGGTGCACGGCGAACTCGCCGACGATGGTCTTGCCGGAGCCGGTCGGGGCGGCCACCAGCACACCCTCGCCGCCCTCCAGGGCCTGACAGGCCTCCACCTGGAACTCGTCCAGGGGGAAGTCGTACAGCTGCCGGAAGGCGTGCAGCGCGCTTGCCTCCTCCTTGGCGCGGAGCCGCGCGGCGGCGTAGCGCTCGGAGGGGCTGAGGTTCTCGTCAGCTGAGGACAGGTTCTGGTCAGTCATCTCGCCTAGGAGCGTACCCGTCCGGACCGACAGTCCACCTCAAGATTGTTTACCAGGTGATGAAACGTCTCAGGTGACGTCGTCCGGGTGGTAGATCATCGGCTCGCCGCCGGCCAGCTCGGTCGCGTTGACCGGCTCCGGGATCGGCAGGTCGTCCGCGCCGAGGGCAGAGGGCCGCAGGTCGATCGAGGAGGCCTCGTCGTCGTCGAGCTGGTGGTCCGGGTTCTCGGCGTCGCGCTTGGCCCTGGCCTTGTCGTGCAGGGTGGCCACGCCGCAGGCGGCGAAGTAGAGCAGGCAGATCGGCACGGCGAGGACGGTCATGGTGACCGGGTCGCCGGTCGGCACGGCGATGGCGGAGAAGACGAAGATCCCGAAGACCGCGCCGCGCCACCAGCCGCGCAGCCGGGCGGCGCTCACCACGCCGATGAAGTTCAGCATCACCAGCAGCAGCGGGATCTCGAAGGAGAGCCCGAAGACCAGCACCATCCGGATGAAGAAGTCCAGGAACTCGGCGCCGGAGAAGGCCAGCGAGAAGTTGGCGGGGTTGAAGCTCGCCAGGATGCTCAGGGCCTTGGGGAAGATCGTGTAGGCCAGGTAGGCGCCGCCCACGAAGAGGGGAACGGCGGCGGCCACGAAGCCCAGACCGTACTTCTTCTCCTTCTTGTACAGCCCGGGCGCGACGAACGCCCACAGCTGGTACGACCACACCGGCGCGGCCAGGATGAAGCCGATCATCATGGCGATCTTGAAGGTGAAGGTCAGCGGGGAGAGCACGCCGTTGTTCACCAGCAGGCCGTTGGGACACGCCGCGGTCTTCTCGCCGTAGCCGTGCACCCCGGTGATGTGACAGGCCGGCGTGACCAGCTCGTTGATCGCCCAGTCGTGCACCAGCCAGCCGATGACCGTGGTCACGAGCACGGCGAGTACGCAGACGATCAGCCGGTACCGCAGCTCCCGGAGGTGCTCCGCGAGAGGCATCCGGCCTTCGTCGTTCTTCGGAGGCCTCTGCCTCGACGTGGTGTCGCTCACCGTGCGGCTGTGTCCTAAGCGGATAAGGAGAAGGTGTCGGAGGAGGGTGCGGCTCAGACCTGCGTCGTGGGCTGCTTGTCCTCGACCGGGCGAGCGGAGGCGGTGTCACCGGGAGCGGACTGGATCGTCTTCGGAGCGGCGGCCTCGGCCTGCGCCTCGGAGGAGGTCTGCACGTTGGTGACGGACGCGTCCTTCTTGCCGTCGTCCTTCATCGCGCCCACCTCGGACTTGAGGATGCGCAGGGACTTGCCGAGGGCACGCGCGGAGTCCGGGAGCCGCTTGGCCCCGAACAGCAGCAGCACGATGACCGCAATGATGATGATTTCCAGTGCGCGGTTTTCGAGCATCGGGGTTCCCTCTTCGTCGTCGTGTCTGCGCCGATGATACGCACCGCGGTGTCACGGGCGTCCAGAGCGCCGCAGCAGATCTTGCCGCTTCGACGCATCTTCGATACTACGCGGATCAGTTCGTGCCTTGAACAGAAGGTGAGACGGCGGTGAACGCGGCCTCGCCCCCGTGCCTGGCCAGGGCGTCGGCCGCACGTTCGACCTCCGCACCGGACCGTCCGAGGCGCTCGGCACTGCGGGCCAGCGCCCTGCCGAGCAGGACCACCTCACGGTAGGCGAGGACGGCCGAGAAGCCCAGAACCAGGAGTCCGGCGGTACTGAGACCCACGAGCAGCCATGTCATGCGGGCGATCCTAACGGGACGATCTTGCCGGTTCCTACGGTCACGCGCCCAGGTGGAGCCGCATCGTCGGCACACCGGCACCGGTGAGCGCGTCGATGATGCGCTCCCCGGCCGGCTTGCGGACCGCCACGCCGCAGGCCGGGCAGGTGAAGGAGTAGAAGGTGCGTTCCTTCGTGCGGCCCAGCGCGAGCCGGAACGCGAGCGCGTCCAGCTCGGCGGTGGCACGGCAGTCCGGGCAGGAGGCCCGGAACCGGGTGGGCGCGGCGATCGTGCTCATGCGTCGTACCGGGCCAGGGCCGCGGCCGCGGACGTGCGGGCCTGCTCGGCGAGGGACGCGGGGGCCAGGACCCGCCCGTCGGGGCCCAGCCGGAGGACCAGGCGCAGCAGGGAGGACGGGTCCGGAGTGCGCAGCACGATCCGCAGACCGCCGTCGGGGAGCTCCTCCGCGGACTCGTGCGGGTAGTACTCGGCGACCCAGCGCCCGCCGGGGGCGACCTCCAGGACGACCTGCGGGTCCTCGCTGGAGGGGTGGACCAGGCCCTCGGACAGGTCGCGCAGCTCCAGCGGCGGCGGGTCCGCGGGGGTGTCCAGGACCTTGATCTCGGCGATCCGGTCCAGACGGAACATCCGGCGGTCCTCGGAGAGGCGGCACCACGCCTCGAGATAGGTGTGGCCCTCGCTGATCAGGCGGATCGGGTCGACCTCGCGCTCGGTGAGCTCGCCGCGCCCGGAGGACCAGTAGTTCAGCCACAGGCGCTTGCGCTCCGCGAAGGCGCGGTCGATCTCCGCGAAGACGTCGCCCTCGGCCTCGAAGGTCACGCCGACCCGGGTGCTGCCCTCCGCGACGTCGCCCGCCGCCGCCTCCAGCTTGGCGACCGCACGCGTCAGCGCCTGGCGGTCACGCTCGCGCAGACCCGGCAGGCCGGCCACGGCGCGCGCGGCGACCAGCAGCGAGGTCGCCTCGTCGGCGGCGAGCCGCAGCGGCTGGGCCACGTCGTCGGGGTTGTGCCACCAGATCTGTTCGCCGTCGGTGTCGATGTCGAGCAGGTCACCGCCACGGAAGCTGGTCCCGCACATCGGCAGCACGCTGAGGTCGCGGATCAGCTCACGCTCGGTGACGCCGAAGGCGCGGGCGACCTCACTGACCCGGGCACCGGGCCGCTCGCGCAGATAGGTGACGAGCGAGAGCATCCGACGGGTCTGGTCGATGGCGCTGCTCATGCCTGCTCCTCACGCTCGTTCGAAGAAGGCTCGTTCGAAGAAGAGCCTGCGGCCACCGCGCGAAGGCGGGCGATCACGTCCGCCCGCAGCTCGGCCGGTTCCAGCACGACCACGTCGGGGCCGTACTCGACCAGGTCCGAGGCGAGCCCGAGACCGTAGGGGATCTCCAGCTCGTCCCACTCGCCCTCGACCGGCTCGGCCGACAGCGCCTTGGCGCGCAGCGGGAAGCCGGCCTTGCGGCGGACCCGGACGCGCGCCCGCTCGGTGGCGCCCTCGCCGCCGAAGCGCGCGACCGCCTGCCGCACGTCGACGTGGTCGGGGACCTCACCGATGAAACGTCCGGACTTGCTGCGGACCTTCCCGACGATCCGGCTCAGCCGGAAGACGCGGACGTCCGCGCGGTCGCGGTCGAACCCGGCCAGGTACCAGTGACCGTGCCAGAACTCCAGGGCCCACGGCTCGACCGTGCGCGGCTCGGCGACGGCGGAGCCGGACTTGCGGTAGTCGAAGGCGACCGGGCGGCGGTCCCGGGCGGCGACCAGCAGCGGTTCGAACGCGGCCTCGCGGGCGGGGATGCGCGGCTGCAACGCGGTGCGGCCCTCGGCGTCGTCCTCGGCGAGCGATCCGGCCGCACGCAGCTTCTGGAGTGCGCCGCTGGCGGCTCCGGCCAGGCGGGCCTGCTCCCACACGCCCGCGGCGAGGCTGAGCGCGGCGGCCTCCTCGGCGTCCAGGTGGACCTCCGGCAGCCGGTTGACGTCCCGTCGGGCCAGGTAGCCGAGCTCACCGTCGAGGGGGTTCTCCACGACCTCGATGACCAGTCCGAGCTCGCGCAGGTCGTCCTTGTCGCGCTCGAACATGCGGTTGAAGGCGTCCTCGCTGGCCTGCTCCCCCGCTGCCCCAGCCTCGCGATACGCCTCGATGGACTCCCGCAGCTCCCGCTTGCTCAGCGGGCGCTTGGTGTTCATCAGGCACAGCGCGAGGTTCATCAGGCGCTCGGACTTCGCGATGGGCATCGCTCACCCTTCTCTACGCGCGGCACCGCGCGTCACGGTCCGCGGCGGGCCGCTCGGACCACGCATCAACTGACCGTACCGGTAGGCCTTCGCGCCACAAAGCGCACCCCCGCCCGAACGCCGCCTGTGGTAGCGCGGCGCCCCGAACGGGGGTGCGATGGTCGACCGTGAAGTCAGCGACCTCGGCGGACCTCAGACGCCCATCAGGTCGCAGACGAAGATCAGCGTCTCGCCCGGGGCGATCGCGTTGCCGGCGCCGCGGTCGCCGTAGGCCAGGTGCGCCGGGATGATCAGCTCGCGACGGCCGCCGACCTTCATGCCCTGGACACCCTGGTCCCAGCCCGCGATGACCTGACCGACGCCCAGCTTGAACTGGAGCGGGGTGCCACGGTTCCAGCTGGCGTCGAACTCCTCGCCCGTGCTGAAGGCCACGCCCACGTAGTGGACCTTGACCATGTCGCCGGCCTTCGCCTCTGCTCCGTCGCCCACCCACAGGTCGCGGATCTGCAGCGTGGTGGGGGCCTCGCCACCCGGGAAGTCGATCTCCGGCTTCTCGATGTTCAAGGTAGTGCTCTCCTCGGATACGGACGTAACGACGCAGCCCTGGTCGGACTGCTCAGGCCCTACGTTACGCGGCGCCGAGGATGTCCACGACGAAGACCAGGTTGGAGTTGGCCGGAATGCCCTGGTTCCCCTGGGCCCCGTAGGCGTCGGCGGCCGGGATGGAGAGGAGCACGCGCGAGCCGACGGTCTGGCCGACCAGGCCCTTGTCCCAGCCGGGGATGACCTTGCCCGCACCGATCACGAAGTTGGAGGCGCCGCCGTACTTCCACGAGTCGTCGAAGACGGTGCCGTCCTTGAGCAGCGCGCCGGTGTACTGCGCGATCAGGTTCTGGCCGGGCTTGACCACCGGACCGTTGCCCTTGATCAGCACGCCCACGCCGAGCTTCTTCGGGTTGCGCTCGGCCTCGCTGATGGTGAACGTCGCCGCCTTGCCCTGCGGGACCTCGACCTTGGGCAGGTCGGCCGCGACGGTCTGCGGCGTGCCCTTGGCCATGCTGTCGCTCGGCAGCGAGATGTTGATGTCGAAGACCAGGTTCAGGGTGTCGTGGCAGGTGATGCCGAGCTGCGGGTAGCCGGCGTTGCCGAAGCCGGCCCCGGGCGGCGCCACGACCAGGACCCGGCTGCCGACCTTGTGGCCGACCATGGCCTGGGTGAACATCGGCACCATCGGCGTCGTGTGCATGTTGTCGACCGTGGAGCCGCCGCCGTCGGCGTAGGTGTCGGCGAAGGTCTTGCCCGCCCAGGTCTGGCCGACGAAGGAGAAGCCGACGACGTCGTCCTTGCCGACCACCGGGCCGCTGCCCTCGGAGAGGACCTTGACCACGAACTTGCCGCTCGGGTCGCCCTTGGCGGCGGTGATCTTGGCGTCCTTGCCGTAGACGCCGGAGACGGTGGGCAGGGTGCTGTCCGTGTCGACCTGCGTGGGCACCGGAAGCTTGACGGCCGCGGCGCTGCCGCTGGGGCAAGGAGTGGCGGCCGCATCGGCCGACGAGGCCTGCTTGGCGCTGCTCCCGCAGCCGGTGAGCAGCAGCGTGGGCGCGAGAAGCAGCGCGGCGGCGAGTCGGCGCACGGTGATCCTTAGGGTGGTGGCGAATCCGATGGTCCGCGCCACTCTATGGCCTTGCGCCGACTCCCCGCTGAGATCGACAACACATTGGCCGGTCACGTTTTCGGCACGTACATGCCGATGTCAGTGGCTACATGCCGGCGATCAGCTTCTCCACTCGCTCGTCGACCGAACGGAACGGGTCCTTGCACAGGACGGTGCGCTGCGCCTGGTCGTTGAGCTTCAGGTGCACCCAGTCGACGGTGAAGTCGCGCCGCTGCTCCTGCGCACGGCGGATGAAATCGCCGCGCAGCCGCGCCCGGGTGGTCTGCGGGGGCACCGACTTGGCCTCGAAGATCTTGAGGTCGTCGCTGACCCGCTCGGCCTGGCCGCGGTTCTGCAGCAGGTAGTACAGGCCCCGGCGGCGGTGGATGTCGTGGTACGCGAGGTCGATCTGGGCGACCCGCGGGTGCGACATCGAGATGCCGTTCTTGGCCCGGTAGCGGTCGATCAACTGGTACTTCATGATCCAGTCGATCTCGCGGTCCACCTTGGAGTAGTCCTCCGAGCGCACCGCCTCCAGGGTGCGGCCCCACAGGTCCAGCACCCGTGCGATGGTGCCGGTGCGGATGCCCCGGTTGTCGGCGAAGTCGCAGGCCTTGTTGAAGTACTCCTGCTGGATCTCCAGCGCACTGGCCTCGCGGCCGTTGGCGAGCCGGACCAGCCGGGAGCCCGTCAGGTCGTGGGAGACCTCCCGGATGGCCCGGATCGGGTTCTCCAGGGTGAGGTCGCGCAGCACCGTGCCGGCCTCGATCATCCGCAGCACCAGGTCGGTCGCGCCGACCTTGAGCAGCGTGGTGGTCTCCGACATGTTGGAGTCGCCGACGATCACGTGCAGCCGGCGGTAGCGCTCGGCGTCCGCGTGCGGCTCGTCGCGGGTGTTGATGATCGGGCGGGAGCGGGTGGTCGCCGAGCTGACGCCCTCCCAGATGTGCTCCGCGCGCTGGCTCACGCAGTAGACCGCGCCGCGCGGGGTCTGCAGCACCTTGCCGGCGCCGCAGATCAGCTGCCGGGTGACCAGGAACGGGATCAGTATGTCGGCCAGACGCGAGAACTCGCCGTGGCGGGCGACCAGGTAGTTCTCGTGGCAGCCGTAGGAGTTGCCGGCGGAGTCGGTGTTGTTCTTGAACAGGTAGACGTCCCCGGCGATGCCCTCCTCGTGCAGGCGCCGCTCGGCGTCCACGAGGAGGCCCTCCAGGATCCGCTCCCCCGCCTTGTCGTGCGTCACCAGCTCGGCGACGTCGTCGCACTCGGGGGTGGCGTACTCGGGGTGCGAGCCCACGTCGAGATAGAGGCGGGCCCCGTTGCGCAGGAAGACGTTACTGCTGCGGCCCCATGACACGACACGGCGGAAGAGGTACCTCGCCACCTCGTCCGGGGACAGTCGCCGCTGCCCCCGGAACGTGCAGGTGACGCCGTACTCGTTCTCCAGCCCGAAGATTCGGCGGTCCATGCCTACTTGTTCACCTTCCCGCCCAGTCTCGAAACCGTGGGAAAAGCTGTACTTCTGCTCGAAGCCTCTACTCGGAGTCGGGGGAACCCGGCTCGTCGTCGTTGGCGGCGGTGGCGTCGCCCTCCAGCAGCCGGCCCAGCTGGGTGCCGAGCAGGCGCTTGAACTTGCGCTGCTGCCAGCGGCCACGGTCCAGCACCGCGACCTCCAGCTGATCCGGCGTCATGGTGCGGGCGGCGCCGCCGTTGGGATCCCTGGCCAGACTGTCGACGGCCAGCTTGAGCGCCTCGGGCAGGGTCATGCCCTCCTCGTGGCGCTGGTCCAGGTAGGTGGCGATGGACTCGGCGTTGCCGCCGACCGCGACACTGCCGTGCTCGTCGACCACCGAGCCGTCCGGCGTGAGCCGGTAGATCTGGTCGTCGCCGGGGTTCTTGCCGACCTCGGCCACGATCAGCTCGACCTCGTAGGGCTTCTCGCCGGTCGACGAGAAGATGGTGCCCAGGGTCTGGGCGTACACGTTGGCCAGGCCGCGGGCGTTGACGTCGGCCCGGTCGTAGGAGTACCCGCGCAGGTCGGCGTAGCGGACGCCGCCGATGCGCAGGTTCTCGAACTCGTTGTAGCGGCCGACGGCGGCGAAGGCGATCCGGTCGTAGATCTCCGAGACCTTGTGCAGCGCGCGGGAGGTGTTCTCCGCGACGAAGACGATGCCGTCGGCGTAGGTGAGCACGACCACGGACCGGCCCCGCGCGATGCCCTTGCGGGCGTACTCGGCGCGGTCGGCCATGGCCTGCTGGGGTGAGACGTAGAACGGCGTCGACACCGGTCGCCCCTTCTTGTCGAACGGTCAGGTGATGGCGGGTCAGAGCATCGGTGCCTGGGGGCCGTCCGGCTGCTCCAGGCGGTGGCCGAGGACGGCCTCGGCCAGCTCGCCGACCTCCGCGTCGCCGAGGCGGCGGAAGCCCTCCTCGGTGATGACCGAGACGATCGGGAAGATACGGCGGGTGAGGTCCGGGCCACCGGTGGCGGAGTCGTCGTCGGCGGCGTCGTAGAGCGCCTGGATGACGACGGTGGCCGCGCTCTCGGCGGTCAGGTCGTTGCGGTACAGCTTCTTGAGCGAGCCCTTGGCGAAGAGCGAGCCGGAGCCCGTCGCGGCGAAGCCCGTCTCCTCGGAGCGGCCGCCGGTGACGTCGTAGGTGAAGATCCGGCCCTTGCCCAGGTCCAGGTCGTAGCCGGCGAAGAGCGGCACCACGGCCAGGCCCTGCATGGCCATCCCGAGGTTGCCCCGGATCATCGTGGTGAGCCGGTTGGCCTTGCCCTCCAGGGAGAGCGAGGTGCCCTCGATCTTCTCGTAGTGCTCCAGCTCCAGTTGGAACAGGCGCACCATCTCGACCGCGAGCCCGGCGGTGCCGGCGATGCCGACCGCGGAGTACTCGTCGGCCGGGAAGACCTTCTCGATGTCGCGCTGCGCGATGATGTTGCCCATGGTGGCGCGGCGGTCACCCGCGATCAGCACGCCCCTGTCGAAGGTGGCGGCGACGATCGTGGTGCCGTGCGGCGCCTCGATCGGCTGCATCCCGGCCGGCAGGCTCCGCCGGCCGGGCAGCATCTCGGGCTGATGGGCGGCCAGGAAGTCCATGAAGGACGAGGAGCCCGGCGTGAGGAAGGCAGCCGGCAGACGCCCGGTGCCGTTGAGAGAGGCTTCCACAGCTTTCCTTCCGGTGAGTGAGTCGATCAAGAGAGAACTTAGCTACTCTCCGCCCTTCTGGACGAAACCGCGCACGAAGTCCTCCGCGTTCGACTCGAGGACCTCGTCGATCTCGTCGAGGACCGCGTCGACGTCGTCGTCCAGCTTCTCCTTGCGCTCCTTGAGGTCCGAGGCCTCGTTCGCCTCGACCTCGGTCTCCTCGACCTCCTCGGAGGAGCGGTTCGCCCGCTGCTGACCGCCGCCGGTGTCCTTGTCCGCCATGTCCCTCACCCCGCTCTTGAGTGGATCAGCTGATCTCTGACCCTACGGCTTGTAGTCGATGAACGTCGATCGTTGCCCGGATGATGCCCAACGGGATCCACTTCACCCATGGTGAGCACCTGGGGCCCCTCCGTTACGCTCTGCGCGTACAGGCGTTCGGAAGCTCACCCTCCGCTGAGCACCCGCACCAGCTCCTCGGCCGTGCGGCAGCGGTCCAGCAGCGCCTTGACGTGGTTCCTGGTGCCGCGCAGCGGCTCCAGGGTGGGCACCCGCTGGAGCGAGTCGCGGCCCGGGATGTCGAAGATCACCGAATCCCAGGAGGCCGCCGCCACGTGGTCGGCGTACTGCTCCAGGCAGCGGCCGCGGAAGTAGGCGCGGGTGTCCTCCGGCGGCTGGTGGGCCGCGCGCAGCACCTCTGCCTCGTCCAGCAGGCGGTCGATGCGGCCGCGGGCGACCAGGCGGTTGTAGAGGCCCTTCTCGGCCCGCACGTCGGCGTACTGCAGGTCGACCAGGTGCAGCCGGGCGTCGTCCCACTCCAGGTTGTCGCGGCGGCGGTAGCCCTCCAGGATCTCCTTCTTGGCCACCCAGTCCAGCTGGCGCGAGAGCGACATCGGATCGCGCTCCAGCTTGCCGAGCACGTCCTCCCAGCGGTCCAGCACGTCGCGGGTCTGCTCGTCGGCGTCCTGGCCGTAGCGGTCCTCGACGTACTTCTGCGCCAGCTCGCAGTACTCCATCTGGAGCTGCACGGCGGTGAGCTTGCGCCCGCTGCGCAGCTGGATCAGGAACTGCAGCGAAGGGTCGTGCGAGACCCGGTGCAGGGTGCGCACGGGCTGGTCCACGGCCAGGTCGACCGTGACGAAGCCGTCCTCGATCATGGACAGGACCAGCGCCGTCGTGCCGAGCTTGAGGTAGGTCGAGATCTCGGACAGGTTGGCGTCGCCGATGATCACGTGCAGCCGGCGGTACTTCTCCGCGTCGGCGTGCGGCTCGTCCCGGGTGTTGATGATGGGCCGCTTGAGTGTGGTCTCCAGGCCCACCTCGACCTCGAAGTAGTCCGCGCGCTGGCTCAGCTGGAAGCCGTTGGCCGAGCCGTCCTGGTGCAGGCCGACCCGGCCGGCGCCGGTGACCACCTGCCGGGAGACGAAGAACGGGGTGAGGTGCTTGACGATGTCGGCGAACGGCGTGGCCCGCTTCATCAGGTAGTTCTCGTGGGTGCCGTAGGAGGCGCCCTTGTTGTCGGTGTTGTTCTTGTACAGGTGGATCGGCTGCGCGCCGGGCAGCTGCAGGGCGCGGCTGGACGCCTCCTCCATGATCCGCTCGCCGGCCTTGTCCCACAGCACGGCGTCGCGCGGGTTGGTGACCTCGGGCGAGGAGTACTCGGGGTGGGCGTGGTCGACGTAGAACCGCGCCCCGTTGGTCAGGATGATGTTGGCGAGACCGATGTCCTCGTCGGTCAGCTGGCTGGAGTCGGCCGCATCGCGGGCCAGGTCGAAGCCGCGCGCGTCGCGCAGCGGGTTCTCCTCCTCGAAGTCCCAGCGGGCCCGGCGGGCCCGGTGCATCGCCGCCGCGTAGGCGTTGACGATCTGGGACGAGGTGAGCATGGCGTTGGCGTTGGGGTGACCGGGGACGGAGATCCCGTACTCCGTCTCGATGCCCATGACGCGCCGTACAGACATGCGGCCCTCCTTCGCACCACGGATTGAACCGGTGCGGTAACGAGACTAGATCCGTGGGCTGACAACCGGGAGCTTCTGACAACGAACGTCCGGCTGCGAGGGCCCACGGGCTCCCGCAGCCGGACGTCGAGGTGGTGCTGTTGTCGTACAGGTCCTACAGGTACTGACCCGTGTTGGCCACGGTGTCGATGGAGCGGCCGGACTCGGCGCCCTGCTTACCGGTGACCAGCGTGCGGATGAAGACGATCCGCTCGCCCTTCTTGCCGGAGATACGGGCCCAGTCGTCCGGGTTGGTGGTGTTGGGCAGGTCCTCGTTCTCCTTGAACTCGTCCACGCAGGCGGCGAGCAGGTGGGAGACGCGCAGACCGCGCTGGCCGTGGTCGAGGAAGTCCTTGATGGCCATCTTCTTGGACCGGTCCACGATGTTCTGGATCATGGCACCGGAGTTGAAGTCCTTGAAGTACAGGACCTCCTTGTCACCGTTGGCGTAGGTGACCTCCAGGAAGCGGTTCTCCTCGGACTCGGTGTACATCCGCTCCACGACGGCCTGGATCATCGCGGCGACGGCGGCGCCGGACGAGTCGCCGTGCTCCTTGACGTCGTCCGGGTGCAGCGGCAGCGAGGTCTTCAGGTACTTGGAGAAGATGTCCTTCGCGCCCTCGGCGTCCGGCCGCTCGATCTTGATCTTGACGTCCAGGCGGCCGGGCCGCAGGATCGCCGGGTCGATCATGTCCTCGCGGTTGGAGGCGCCGATGACGATGACGTTCTCCAGGCCCTCCACACCGTCGATCTCGGCCAGCAGCTGCGGGACGATGGTGTTCTCCACGTCCGAGCTGACACCCGAGCCGCGGGTGCGGAAGAGCGACTCCATCTCGTCGAAGAAGACGATGACGGGCGTGCCCTCGCTCGCCTTCTCCCTCGCGCGCTGGAAGACCAGGCGGATCTGCCGCTCGGTCTCGCCGACGTACTTGTTGAGCAGCTCCGGGCCCTTGATGTTGAGGAAGTAGCTCTTCCCCTGGGGCTGACCGGTGACCTCGGCGACCTTCTTGGCCAGCGAGTTCGCGACCGCCTTGGCGATCATCGTCTTGCCGCAGCCGGGCGGGCCGTAGAGCAGCACGCCCTTGGGCGGCCGCAGCTCGAACTCCTTGAACAGGTCGGCGTGCAGGTACGGCAGCTCGACCGCGTCGCGGATCTGCTCGATCTGCTGGCCCAGGCCACCGATCTTGGAGTAGTCCGTGTCGGGGACCTCCTCCAGGACCAGCTCCTCGACCTCGCTCTTCGGGACGACCTCGTAGACGTAGCCGGATCGCGGCTCCATCAGCAGGGCGTCGCCCGGCCGCAGCACGATGTCGCGCAGCGGCTCCGCGAGGCGGACCACCTTCTCCTCGTCGGTGTGGCCGGTGACGAGCGCGCGCTCGCCGTCCTCCAGCACCTCCTTGAGCGTGACGATGTCGCCGATGCTCTCGAAGGTCAACGCCAGGACGATGTTGAGCGCCTCGTTGAGCATGACCTCCTGGCCACGCCGCAGCTCTTCGAGCGGCACGCTCGGGCTGACGTTCACCCGGAGCTTTCTGCCGCCGGTGAAGATGTCCGCGGTGCCGTCCTCGTTGGCGCTGAGGAAGGTGCCGAAGCCGGCGGGCGGCTGAGCCAGCCGGTCGACCTCCTCCTTCAGGGCCACGATCTGGTCCCGGGCCTCGCGCAACGTGGAGGCGAGCCGCTCGTTCTGGGCGGTGACGCCGTTCAGGTTGGTCTGCAGCTCGACGATCCGCTCTTCCAGGATCCTCGTGTGCCGCGTGGGCTCGGCGATCTTACGGCGCAGGACTGCGATCTCCTGCTCGAGCATCGAGATCTGTGCCTGTGCATCTTCAGAACCCCGTGCGGGCCTGCCGCCTCGGGCGTAGTCGTCATCGTGGGCTGCCACGGTCCTCACCTCCTCCGGGGGGAGCTGACGCTTCCAGACCCTACCTGCGCCTGGCTGTGTTGAAACCCCTTGATCGAAAGTCCGATGGGGTGTGTCCGATCTTCACCCTTGCGTACGTCCCCTCTGGTAAGGCACATACCCACCTCGGCATTGGTCGAAAGCGGGCAGAGGTAGGCTGACGAGGTCAGCATCATCGAGAACGCGGAACGGGCGGCGGGGATGTCCACCAGCACCGAGACGGGGGCCACCGAGGCCCTCGAAGTCTGGATCGACCAGGACCTGTGCACAGGCGACGGGATCTGCGTCCAGTACGCGCCCGAGGTGTTCGAGCTCGACATCGACGGCCTCGCCTACGTGAAGGGCGACGACGAGGAGCTGCGCGCGGAGCCGGGGGCGTGCGTGCCGGTCCCGTTGACGCTGCTTCAGGACGTGGTGGATTCGGCCAAGGACTGCCCCGGCGACTGCATCCACGTGCGCCGCGTGCGCGACGCGGTCGAGGTGTACGGACCTGACGCGGAGTAACCCCGCACGTATTCAAACACCCCCCGCCGGTGACGAAGATCACATGACGGGGGGTGAGGTGTCGGTACGTCAGGCCGGACGGCTCAGACCTGCGCGGCGTTGCCGGTGACCACCGGAGCGCCCCAGGTGCCGTCGGCGCCGAGGGTCCAGCTCAGGGTCTCGTTCAGGTCCGGGCAGCAGTCCGGGACGGTGGACGAGGAGTAGCCGACCACGGTGGCGTGGATCGAGCCGTCGCCGCGCATCGCCATGCTGCGGACGGTGAAGCGCCTGGCCGGGTCGAGCAGCCGGATCGGGGTCGCGCGACCCGCCTCCAGCGCGTAGAGGCCGTCCGGCGGTGAGCCGGCACCCGCGTCGCAGCGGGCGGCGACGACGGTGACCGGGGTCCCGGCACCCGGCAGCGCCGCGGAGAAGTGCTGGTCGATGTGGACGGACAGCGGGCCGCAGTCGATCGGCAGCCTGGCCTTGGCCGGGTCCGGGGCCGCCGCGGCGCCCTGCGGCAGCGGCTGGGCGGTCGCCTCCGCGCCCGTCTGCACGGCGCCGGCCGGGCCGACGGCGAGGGCGACGCCGACCACGGCGCCGAGGCCGGCCACGGTGGCGAGCCAGTGCCAGGGTTTGCTGCGCGCGTGGGCGGGGAGCCGCGACGCGGTCGTCGCGGGCGCCTCCGAGGCCTGTACGGCCTCACTCGTCACCTCTGCGCCGCCCGACCCCGCCACCACCTGGACCACCAGGGCACACCCCGTTTCCCGCTTCGCACGCGCGTTTGTGGGCAGCATCGTCCCACAGCGCGCAGAGCGAAAAAACCACGGGGAAGCGACGGTTCCGTCGCTTCCCCGTGGTCACCGTGTGAAGGCGTCAGCCCTCGTCGCCGCTGTGGTCGAAGTCCTCGACGTAGTCCTCGCCGGAGGCGTCCGAGCGGGACTCGGCCAGCTTCAGGAAGCGGCCCGCCTTGCTCTTCTCCGGCACGATCGACTCGCCGTAGGCGCCCTTGGACGGACGACGTCGGCGCAGCGGCGGCTCCACGCCGTCCGCGAGACGACGCGAGGTGAGCAGGAAGCCGGTGTGCCCGATCATCCGGTGGTCCGGACGCACGGCCAGGCCCTCGACGTGCCAGTTGCGCACCATCGACTCCCAGGCCTGCGGCTCGGTGTAGCTGCCGTGGTCACGCAGCGCCTCGACGGTGCGCGAGAGCTGGGTGGTGGTGGCGACGTAGCAGCAGATCACACCGCCGGGGACGAGCGCCTTGGCGACGGCGTCCAGGCACTCCCACGGCGCGAGCATGTCGAGGACGACGCGGTCGACGTCGGTCTCGGCCAGGTTGTCCTGGAGGTCGCCCAGGGTGAGCTTCCACGCCGGGTGTGGGCCGCCGAAGTAGCGCTCCACGTTGGAGCGGGCGATCTCGGCGAAGTCCTCGCGGCGCTCGTAGGAGGAGAGCGAGCCACTGTCGCCGACGGCCCGCAGCAGGCTCATGCTGAGGGCGCCGGAACCGACCCCCGCCTCCACGACGCGGGCGCCGGGGAAGACGTCGGCCATGGTGACGATCTGCCCCGCGTCCTTGGGGTAGACCACCGCGGCGCCGCGCGGCATGGAGAGAACGTAGTCGGGGAGCAGAGGACGCAGCGCGAGGTACTGGGTGTTCCCGGTGGTGCGCACAACGGACCCCTCCGGGGCCCCGATCAGCTCGTCGTGGGAGAACGCACCCTTGTGGGTGTGGAACATCTTCCCGGCTTCGAGCGTGATGGTGTGGTGGCGGCCCTTGGGATCGGTGAGCTGGACCTGGTCCCCGACCTGGAAGGGCCCGCGTCGGCGGGCGGCGCCGGTCGGTTGAGTCATGGGGGTCAGTTTACGGCCTGATCACAGGGCCAGTTGCACTCCCTTCGGGGCGCGGGGGGCTCTGCCGATGTGCGGCTCCTCCCCCGGCCTTCGGCCGGGAGGTGCCCCCCTGCGCGGGAGCGACCGGATCAGTGACAACCCGCCTGTGGTCGCACGCTCCAGCGGCGCGAGGCTCTGCTGATCAGCGGCTCCGCCGCGGGGCGCGAGCACCCCCCAGTGCGGATGGCCCTGCGCGTTCTGGGCTCTACCTGCGTGGGAGGGGGCACCTCTGGGACACCTCCCGGCCGAAGACTGGGGGATTGTCGCGCCGACGCAGGGTGCACCTCCCGGCCGAAGGCTGGGGAAGGAGCCGCACATCAGCAGAGGCTCGCGCCCCTATGACGGCGCGACCGGCTGTGGGATCGGGTCCTGGCCGGACATGGCGCGGGCGAAGGCGCGTTCGACGTCCACGGCGGCCAGGACGCCCACGGGGGCGTCCTCGGTGTCGACGACGAGGTACTCCGCCGCCGGGGCGGCGCGCAGGGCGTCGAGGAGGTCCTCGCCGGCCAGCGCAGAAGCGATCCTGCTGCCGGGTCGGAGCGGGACGGAGACCTCGGCGACCTGCATCCACGGGCGCCGGTGCTCGGGGACCGCGCGCACCGCGCGCTCGCGGACGAGGGCCACCGGGGTCCCCGTCGAGTCGGTGACGATGATGCCGAGCGCCTCCGCCGCCTCGAGGCGGCGGAGCGCCTCGGCGAGCGGGGTGTCGCCGGTGACGCTGACCGCGCGGCGCGTCAGCGCCGCCGCGCTGAGCTCGGGGAGCCGCTCCCGCAGCCGCGCGTTGCGCAGGCTGCCGCCCGCACCGTTCCAGATGATCGCGCCGAGGATCGCGCCCAGCACCGCGTCGGTCAGCAGCGAGGCGATCCCGAGGCTCGGGGCCTGCGCGGCCGAGAACGCGGGCAGCAGGATCAGCACCGCCACGGCCAGCACCCGGCCCGCCCACGCCGCCGCGACCGTGCCGGCCATCGGCCGGCCCGTCGCCTTCCAGACCAGGGCCCGCAGCATCCGGCCGCCGTCCAGCGGCAGACCGGGCAGCAGGTTGAACGCGGCCACGACGAAGTTGCTCAGCATCAGCGAGGTCAGCAGCACGCCCGGGACGGTCGCCGGGGTGACGAACTGCATCGCAACGAGGAAGATCCCGCCGAGGACCAGCGAGAGCAGCGGCCCGGCGAAGGCCAGCCAGAACTCGCGCCCGGCACTCTGCGCCTCCTTGGTGATCTCCGACACGCCACCGAAGAACTGGAGCTGGATCCGGAGCACCGGCAGCTTGAAGCGGAGCGCGACGACGGTGTGGGCCAGCTCGTGGACCAGGACCGATCCGTAGAAGGCCACCGCGAAGAAGAGCGAGACGAGGTAGCGAGCGCCGCCAAGCCCTGGGAGCACGGCGTCGATCTGGCCGCCGAAGAGCCAGGTGATCAGCGCCGCGACGAGGAACCAGCTGGGCGTGACGTAGACGGGGACGCCGAACGGGCGGCCCATGCGCAGCGCCCCGGTCGGCCGGTCGGCGTCGGTGGTGTCCGTGGCGTCGTTCGCGCCGTTCCCGTGGGGCCCTCTCTCCGCTCCGCCGTGCTCTTCGCTCAATGTCCGCCCCTTCGCCAGCCCGGGCCTGCCCCACGCCGTGCCCGCGCGCCACACGCTACGCGATCAGTGCCACGGCGACGCACGCGGCGGGCCGACGGCCCGCCCTTTCCCCTTCTTACCCGCGAGATGTCGGCGACAGGCCGTAGGGTCGGACCCATGCAAGCCGCCGACCCCCACACCAACGAGGGCCAGACGAACGAGGGCCAGACCGTGCCGAGCCAGGCCGCCCCGCCGGAGACGGTCCCGCCGGAGGCCGTCCCGCTGGAGACGCCGGCGCACCCGGAGCCCGAGCCCGCCGGGGTCGCCGGCGCCGCCGAGCCGAGGGCGTTCACGCACCCGGTCTCGCTCTCCCCCTCGCGCGCGTCGGACTTCATGACGTGCCCGCTGCTGTACCGGCTGCGGGTGATCGACAAGCTGCCCGAGCCCCCGAGCCCGGCAGCCACCCGGGGCACGCTCATCCACTCCGTGCTGGAGCGGCTCTTCGACGCCCCGCAGGGGGCGCGGACGCCGGATGCCGCCAAAGCGCTGCTGCGGCCGCAGTGGGAGCGGCTGCTGGAGGAGCGTCCCGAGGTCGCGGAGCTGTTCCCGGCGGAGTCGGGAGCGCAGGAGCTGGCCGCCTGGCTGACCGAGGCGGAGCAGCTACTGGCCTCCTACTTCCGCGTGGAGGACCCGAACCGCCTCCAGCCCGCCGAGCGGGAGCTGCTGGTCTCGACGACGCTGGAGTCGGGTCTGACGCTGCGCGGCTACGTCGACCGGATCGACGTGGCGCCCACCGGTGAGGTCCGGGTGGTGGACTACAAGACCGGCCGCGCGCCCTCGCGGGACTTCGAGGGCAAGGCCATGTTCCAGATGAAGTTCTACGCGCTGGTGATCTGGCGCGAGCGCGGCGTCGTGCCCAAGCGGCTCCAGCTGATGTACCTGGGCGGCGGCGGCCAGATCGTCACCTACGACCCGGACGAGGGCGATCTGCTGGCCACGGAGCGCAAGCTCCAGGCGCTGTGGCGGACGATCCAGCAGGCGCTGGAGACGGGCGAGTGGCCGGCCAACCCGAACCGCCTGTGCGACTGGTGCGCACACAAGTCGCTGTGCCCCGCGTGGGGCGGTACGCCGCCTGCGTACCCTTTGGCTGACACTCTCAACTGATCAAGCCCAGCCGATCAACCTGTTCAAGATCGAGTCAAGTGATGGAGCGTTCCGTGACGATCCGCGTGCTGCTGGTCGACGACCAGCCGCTGCTGCGTACCGGCTTCCGGATGATCCTGGAGGCCGAACCCGACATCGCCGTGGTCGGCGAGGCCGGCGACGGGCAGCAGGCGCTCGACCAGGTCCGGGCGCTCCAGCCGGACGTGGTCCTGATGGACATCCGGATGCCCCGGATGGACGGCGTGGAGGCGACGCGCCGCATCGCCGGCCCCGGCCGTGACGGCCCGGCCAAGGTGCTGGTGCTGACCACCTTCGACCTGGACGAGTACGTGGTGGAGGCGCTGCGCGCGGGTGCCAGCGGCTTCCTGCTCAAGGACGTCCCGGCCGAGGAGCTGGTGCAGGCGATCCGGGTGATCGCCGAGGGCGCGGCGATGCTCGCGCCGAGCGTCACCCGCCGGCTGCTGGACATGTACGCGGGCCGGCTGCCCTCGGGCGACGAGGCGCCGCCGCCGTCGCTGGCCACCCTGACCGACCGCGAGGTCGAGGTGCTGAAGCTGGTGGCCAAGGGCCTGTCGAACGCCGAGGTGGCGAGCGAGCTGTTCGTCAGCGAGACGACGGTCAAGACGCACGTGGGCCACGTGCTGACCAAGCTGGGCCTGCGCGACCGGGTCCAGGCGGCGGTCTTCGCCTACGAGAGCGGCCTGGTCCGCCCCGGCGGCGTCTGATCCCGGACGGCAACGGCCGAGGGCCGGGCGGCACGATCCGTGCCCGCCCGGCCCTCCGTCGTTCGCGCCGTGGTCAGGAGCCGTTCTTGCCGATCATCCACCAGCGCGCGTTGCCGGAGCTGTCCAGCGTCAGCGGCACACCGGTGACGTTCGCCTGCGCGGCGGCGTACTGCTGGTTGGTCCAGATCGGCAGCACCGGCACCGCGGCGGCGATGTCGTCCTGGATCTGCTTGTAGATGGCGGAGCTCGCCGGGTCGGTCCGGTTGACGTAGTTCAGGCCCTTGGCGATCAGGCTGTTGACGGCCGTACTGTGCCAGCTGTTGTACAGCGGGCCGGGGCCGCTGGTGCCACCGACCAGCGGCGAGATGTAGTCGTCGGCGTCGAGGTAGTCGGCGGACCAGGCGACCATGAAGGCGTCGAACTTGCCGGGCTTCAGCGCCTTCTCCTGCATCTCCTGGAAGCCGCCCTTGTAGCCCTGGAGGGTGACCTGGAAGTCGCCGGAGTTGTTCAGCTCGCTGGCGATCATCTTGACCTCGGCCTCCTTGGCCGCGTCACCCAGACCGTAGTCCAGCGTGAAGTGGACCGGCACCGAGACGTTCGCGGCCTGCAGGTCCGACTTGATCCTGGAGGCGGTGTACTTCTTGTTCTTGTAGGTGGAGAAGGACTCGGTCTCGTTGGAGATGCCGGGCGGCATGACCGAGTAGGCCGGGGTGACCGTGTGCTGGTACGCGGCCTCGGAGATGGTGTCGCGGTCGACCAGCTCGGCGACGGCCTGACGCACCGCCAGGTTCTTGAAGACACCCTTGACGGTGTTGAAGGACATCAGCCGGACGGTGCCGCCGGGACCCTGGAACACCTGCAGCCCGCTGCCGAGCTGCTGGTCGTTCTGCATGGTCACGATGTCGGAGGCGTTCAGGTCCTGGATGACGACGTCGACGGCCTTGCTGTCGAGCGCCGTCTTGGTACCGGCCTGGCTGGCGTAGTACTTCAGGTCGACCGTGGAGTTCTGCGGAGCCGAGGCCGCGCCCTTGTAGTTCGGGTTCAGCGACAGCTTGACCTCGGTGGCCTGCTTGCCGTTGCCGAGGTCGCCGAAGGTGACGTTGTCGACCACGTAGCGGCCGGAGCCGACCACACCGGTGAAGGTGTTGGGCTCCGCCGCCGTGCCGGAGAAGACCTTGGGGTCGACGATCGAGGCCACGCCGGAGGCGAGACGGTCCTCGAGGGTGGCGTCGGGGCTGGTCAGGTGGATCTTGATCTGGGTGGGGCTGGCGACGTCGATCGACTTGATGGTCGAGAGCAGCGAGCCGACGCCGGTCGAGGACTTGATCCTCGCGACGCGGTCCAGGGAGAACTTGACGGCGCTGGCGTCCAGCGGGTCGCCGTTGGAGAACTTCTCGCCGGCGCGGATGTTGCAGGTGGCGGTCAGCTGGTCGGCGCTCATCGCGCAGTTGTCCGTCGCCAGGTCCGGGCTGGGCTTGTTGCTGCCCGGCGCGTAGGTGAACAGGCCCTGGTAGATGTTGTAGTACACCATCCACGAGCCCTGGTCGTACGCGTTGGCGGGGTCCAGCGTGGAGTACGCGTTCGCGGCACCGACCTTGATGGTCACGCTCGGCGCGCCGGTGGTCGGCGAGGTCGACTTGGAGGAGCCACAGGCGGTGGTCGTGGCGATCAGGCCTACGCAGCTGAGCGCAGCCGCCCGCTTGAGAGCTGACATCAGTTCTAATCTCCTTGCCGGCGCTGAGGGTGTCGCCGCCGTGCCGCGTGGTCGGAGCACCACTGCGTGGGGGTGCAGTCCGGCCCACGCTGGGTTAAGTGGTCGGTAGCCTGCCATACGATCCCATGATCAGGCAGATGATCCTTACCGAGGGTTGACCCAGGAGCGTCAAAAGCAAGGGGAATTGATCAATTACGCCCAGAGATGTCCGTTTTGGCGTTAGCAGGTAGTTACTTTCGGCAGCAGATTCCCAGCCACTTCTCAGCCGTTTTCGGCAGTCAGCAGGCCGCGCAGCAGGGCCGTGTCCACACCCTCGAGGGTGGCACGCACCGTCGTCTGCGGCCCCGCCTCGACGGCGACCACGGAGGGCACCGCGAGCACATGGCAGCCCGCCGCCAGACCGGAGCGGATCCCCGTCGGGGCGTCCTCGATCACCACGCAGCGCGCGGGGTCGGCGCCGAGCCGGGCCGCGGCGAGCAGGTACGGGTCCGGATACGGCTTGGTCCGCTCGACCTCGTCGCCGGCCACCGTGAAGGCGAAGAAGTGCGCGCCGAGCGTCTTCAGCACCTGGTCGATGATCCGCCGGTGCGAGGCGGAGACCAGCGCCGTCGGGACCCCCTGCGCCGCCAGGTCCACCAGCAGCGCCTTGGCACCCGCCCGCACCGGCACCCCCTGGCCGATCAGCTCCACGAACCGCTCGTTGATGGCGTCGCCGAGCTCCGCCGGGGTCAGCGGCGCGCCGGAGACCCTGAGCAGGTGGTCCACCACCCGGCTCATCGGCCCGCCGACCACGATCTCGCGCTCCGCGACGCCGATCGGGTGGCCGAGCTCGGCCAGCAGCGAGCTCTCCGCCTCCCACCAGAAGTCCTCGGTGTCGACCAGCGTGCCGTCCATGTCGATCAGGACGGCCTGCAGGGTGGTGGCGGCGACGGTGGTCACGGGCGGTTCCTCGCTGAACGGGTCCGGAACGGACGACAGGGACACGTCGGGCCGACCACCATCGCGGTGACCGGCCCGAACGGGACGTACAGCTTACGCCTCACATCCTCCAAGCGCCTGAACTGCTCAACGCGCGTTGAAGTACTTCGCCTCGGGGTGGTGGATGACGATCGCGTCGGTGGACTGCTCCGGGTGGAGCTGGAACTCCTCGGAGAGTTCGACGCCGATCCGCTCCGGGCGGAGCAGCTGCGCGATCTTGGCGCGGTCCTCCAGGTCCGGGCAGGCGCCGTAGCCGAGGGAGAAGCGCGCGCCCCGGTACTTCAGGGCGAACATGTCGCGCATGTCCTTCGGGTCCTCGCTGGAGAAGCCCAGCTCGGCGCGGACGCGGGCGTGCCAGTACTCGGCGAGGGCCTCCGCGAGCTGCACCGAGAGGCCGTGCAGCTCCATGTAGTCACGGTAGGAGTTGGCCGCGAAGAGCTTGGCGGCGGCCTCACCGATCCTGCTGCCCATGGTGACGACCTGGAGGGCCACCACGTCCTTCTCGCCGGTCTCCTCGGCTCGGAAGAAGTCCGCCAGGCAGAGCCGGCGGCCGCGCCGCTGACGCGGGAAGGTGAAGGCGGAGCGGTCGTGGCCGTCCTCGCCGAGGACGACCAGGCTGTTGCCGCGCGCCACGGCCGGGAAGTAGCCGTAGACGACGGCGGCTTCCAGCAAGCCCTCGGTCTGCAGCCGGTCCAGCCACATCCGCAGCCGCGGCCGGCCCTCGGTCTCCACCAGCTCCTCGTAGGAGGGTCCGCCGGTGCGCGCGGCCTTCAGGCCCCACTGGCCCTTGAACAGCGCGTCCTCGTCCAGCCAGGCGGTGTAGTCGGCCATCGGGATGCCCTTGACGATCCGGTCGCCCCAGAACGGCGGGGTCGGCACCGGGTTGTCGGCGGCCACGTCGGAACGCTCGGTGCTCTCCTGCGGCTCCTCGACCTCGACCTTGGCGTGGCGGCGCTGCCGCAGCTCCGGCAGCACCGCACCGGGCACGCCGCGCTTGACCGCGATCAGCGCGTCCATCAGCCGCAGGCCCTCGAACGCGTCGCGGGCGTAGCGGACCTCGCCCTCGTAGATCGCGTGCAGGTCCTGCTCGACGTAGGCGCGGGTCAGCGCCGCACCGCCCAGGATCACCGGGAAGTCGGCGGCCAGGCCGCGCTGGTTCAGCTCCTGAAGGTTCTCCTTCATGATCACCGTGGACTTCACCAGCAGCCCGGACATGCCGATCACGTCGGCGCGGTGCTCCTGCGCCGCGTCCAGGATCGCCGAGACCGGCTGCTTGATGCCGATGTTCACGACGTTGTAGCCGTTGTTGGACAAGATGATGTCGACCAGGTTCTTGCCGATGTCGTGCACGTCGCCCTTGACGGTGGCCAGCACGATCGTGCCCTTGCCCTCGGCGTCGGACTTCTCCATGTGCGGCTCGAGATACGCGACGGCCTTCTTCATCACCTCGGCCGACTGCAGCACGAACGGCAGCTGCATCTGGCCGGAGCCGAACAGCTCACCGACCGTCTTCATGCCCTCCAGCAGCACCTCGTTGACGATCTCCAGCGCCGGACGGACCGTCAGCGCCTCCTCCAGATCCGCCTCCAGACCCTTCAGCTCACCGTCCACGATCCGCGCCTGCAACCGCTCCTCCAGCGGCAGCGCCGCCAGCTCCTCCGCCTTCCCGGCCCGCACCGAGGCGGCCGAAACGCCCTCGAACAGCTCCAGGAACCGCTGCAACGGGTCATAACCCTCACGGCGGCGGTCGTAGACCAGGTCGAGGGCCACCTCGCGCTGCTCGTCCGGGATCCGCGCCATCGGCAGGATCTTCGCGGCGTGCACGATCGCGGAGTCCAGCCCGGCCTCGACGCACTCGTGCAGGAACACCGAGTTCAGCACCATCCGGGCGGCCGGCGAGAGGCCGAAGGAGATGTTCGACAACCCCAGCGTGGTCTGCACCTCCGGGTGCAGCCGCTTGAGCTCGCGGATCGCCTCGATCGTCTCCATGCCGTCCCGGCGGGACTCCTCCTGACCGGTGCCGAGGGTGAACGCGAGGCAGTCGACCAGGATCGAGTCCTCCGGGATGCCGTAGTCACGGCCCAGCTGCCCGATCAGGCGCTCGGCGATCTCGACCTTCTTGGCCGCCGTGCGCGCCTGGCCCTCCTCGTCGATGGTCAGCGCGATCAGGCCGGCACCGTGCTCGCGGGCCAGCGAGGCGATCCGCCCGAACCGGCTGCCCGGCTCGTCACCGTCCTCGAAGTTGACCGAGTTCAGCACCGCCCGGCCACCCAGCAGCTCCAGACCGGCCTCGATGACCTGCGGCTCGGTGGAGTCCAGCACGATCGGCAGGGTGGAGGCCGTGGCCAGCCGGCCGGCCAACTCCCGCATGTCCGCGACACCGTCGCGGCCGACGTAGTCGACGCACAGGTCGAGCAGGTGCGCGCCCTCACGGATCTGCTCACGGGCGATGTCGACGCAGGCCTGCCAGTCACCCGCGATCATCGACTCGCGGAACTTCTTCGAGCCGTTGGCGTTGGTCCGCTCGCCGATGGCCAGGTAGGAGGTGTCCTGCCGGAACGGCACCGCCTGATAGAGCGAGGAGGCGGCGGCCTCCCGCACCGGCGTGCGCGGCGCGACCGGACGCCCCTGCACCCGCTCCACCACCTGACGCAGATGCTCCGGCGTGGTCCCGCAACAGCCACCCACCAGCGACAGCCCGTACTCGCGGGTGAACACCTCGTGCGCGTCGGCGAGCTCCTTCGGCGACAGCGGGTAGTGCGCACCGTCCGAGGTCAGCACCGGCAGGCCCGCGTTCGGCATGCAGGACAGACCCACCCGGGCGTGCCGGGCCAGGTAACGCAGGTGCTCGCTCATCTCGGCCGGACCGGTGGCGCAGTTCATGCCGATGTAGTCGACGCCGAGCGGCTCCAACGCGGTCAGCGCCGCGCCGATCTCGGTCCCCACCAGCATGGTGCCGGTGGTCTCCACGGTCACGTGGACCAGGATCGGCAGCGTCAGGCCCGCCTCGGCCAGCGCGGCCTTCGACCCCAGCACCGCGGCCTTGGCCTGCAACGGGTCCTGACTGGTCTCGATCAGCAGCGCGTCCGCCCCGCCCGCGATCAGCCCGGCCGCGTTCTGGCGGAAGCCCTCGCGCAGCGCGTCGAACGCGATGTGGCCGAGGGTGGGCAGCTTGGTGCCCGGACCGATCGAGCCGAGCACCCAGCGCTGCCGGCCGTCCTTGGCGGCGAACTCGTCGGCCACCTCGCGGGCCAGCCGGGCACCGGCCTCGGCGAGCTCGACGATCCGGTCGGCGATGTCGTACTCGGCGAAGGCGGAGAGGTTGCTGCCGAAGGTGTTGGTCTCGACGCAGTCGACGCCCACGGCGAAGTAGGCCTCGTGCACCGAACGCACGATGTCGGGCCGCGAGACGTTCAGGACCTCGTTGCAGCCCTCGTGACCCTGGAAGTCGTCGAGGGTGGGGTTCTGGGCCTGGAGCATGGTCCCCATGGCCCCGTCCGCCACGACGACGCGGGTGGCGAGCGCCTCGCGCAGCGCGTCCGCGCGCTCTTGGGCAGCAGGAGGGACGAAAACGGCCATGGCGGGCTCCCTGTGTGCGACGGCTGTCGGCTTTGCGCCGACTCGGTCGCCGACGCACGAGGCCCAGCGTATTGCAGCGCCCACAATCCGCTCCTCCGGATTCCGCCAGGTGGGACGCCCGGGCCCGGGCAAGGCACCCCGGAAAAGGAATGGTTGCCCGTACGCTGGGCACTTACAGTCCGTGGGACGGCTCAGCTGAGCCGGAACCTGGCAAGTGTGGAGGGAGGCACCGGGGTGGTCGAGCTTGAGGACGTGCCCGAGCTCATCGACCCGGTCATGGTGGCCGCGTTCGAGGGCTGGAACGACGCGGGGGACGCCGCCTCCACCGCCGTCGCACATATGGACGACACCTGGGGTGGCAAGGTCTTCGCGGAGCTCGACGCCGAGGACTACTACGACTTCCAGGTGAACCGCCCGACCGTCTGGCTGGACGGCGGCGTCCGCCGCATCACCTGGCCGACGACCCGCCTCTCGGTCATCCGGGTGACCGAGCCGAAGACCCGGGACCTGGTGCTGGTCCGCGGCATCGAGCCCAGCATGCGCTGGCGCAGCTTCTGCCAGGAGCTGCTGCACCTGGCCCACGAGCTGGGCGTGGAGATGGTGGTGATCCTGGGCGCACTGCTCGGCGACACCCCGCACACGCGTCCGGTCCCCGTCAGCGGCGTCACCTCCGATCCGGACGTGGCCCGCTCGCTGGACCTGGAGGAGAGCCGCTACGAGGGCCCGACGGGCATCGTCGGCGTGCTGCAGGAGGCCTGCGCGCAGGCCGGCATCCCCGTGGCCACGTTCTGGGCGGCGGTCCCGCACTACGTGGCGCAGCCGCCGAACCCGAAGGCGACGCTGGCGCTGCTGAACAAGGTGGAGGACCTGCTCGACATCCGCGTCCCGCTCGGCGACCTGCCGGAGGACGCGCGGGCCTGGCAGCTGGGCGTGGACCAGCTGGCCGCCGAGGACAGCGAGGTGGCCGAGTACGTCCAGCAGCTGGAGGAGGCCAAGGACACGGTCGACCTGCCGGAGGCCTCCGGCGAGGCGATCGCGCGCGAGTTCGAGCGCTACCTGCGCCGCAGGGACAACCAGCCGCCGAAGCCGAGCGACTGACCCGCCTGACCCGTCGCACGGACGACCGAAAACCCACTTCCGCCCTCCCGAGGTCACGACCACGGGAGGGCGGAACTCGTCGGTCCGGTAAACATTGCATCAACAAAGAGACTGCTTGTGACCGGTCTCGGTGAGCGATCTGACCGTTTTTCACACATTCGCGTGGTCGCTTCATCCAAAAGCTCGGCAAACCCAGCAACTCCCTGTGGTGACACTCTCCTCAGCAGGCACGTTGTGGGCTTACCGTATGCGTCATGACCTCCCGCTCCTACGACGGAGTCGGTTACTACGCTCCGTCCTTCGCCTCGGACACCCCCATCTACGACAGCCTCGTGGCTGAGCGGGGCGTCCCCCAGATCGCGCCGATCAACGTGCCCGCGGCACTGCCGCCGGCCGGCTACGACAGCTTCGGCTCGTCGTACGGCAACTCGTACGGAGCGGGCTACGGCTCCTCCTACGGCACGGGCAGCAACCTGCCCGCGATGCCGGCGCCGCGCCTGGCCCTGGGCCCCGGACCGAGCAGCCCCAGCTACGGCCAGCCGCAGGCGGTGCCGGCGCAGTACCCCGCGCCGCAGCCGTACATCCCGCAGCAGCCCCAGTACGGCGGCATGCCCTCCCAGTACAGCGCCCCCGTGGCCCCGGTCGCCCCCCTGCGCCCGGCCCCGCCGCAGCCCCAGTACGGCGGTTACCCCCAGCAGCAGTACCCGCAGCAGCGCGGTTACTGACCTCAGGGGCGCGGGGGGGGGGGGGCGCCCGCCCCCCCCGGGGGGGGGGGGGGGCCCGGCCCCCCCCCCCCCCCGGGGGGGGGGGGCCCCCCCCCCCCGCCCCCCCCCCCCCGGGGGGGGCGCCCGCCCCCCCCCCCGCGCCCCCGGGTGGTGCTGCGTCCCGACGCCCGAACACTGGCACCATAGGGACATGGCACCTCGGCTCGTCTCGCTGCGAATACATCCGGTCAAGTCCTTCCACGCGCAAGCGGTGGAGAGCGGGACGGTCGAGCCCTGGGGGCTCGCCGGCGATCGCCGGTGGATGCTGGTGCAGCCGGACGGCGAGGTGCTGACCCAGCGTGAGGACCCGCGCCTGGCGCGGTTCCAGGCCGCCGTGGAGGAGGACGGCGCGCTCGTCGTCAGCCACCCCGACGCCGCGCCGCTGCGCGTCCCCGCGCCCCCCGCGGGCGCGCTCGTACCCGTCTCGATCTTCCGGGACCCCTTCTCCGCGCCCGCCGTCGAGGACCCGGCCGTCGGCGCGTGGTTCGGCAAGCTGCTCGACCAGGACGTGCGTCTGGTCCACCTGGACGACCCGCACCGCCGCCCCCGCCCCGCGACCACCAGCTTCGCGGACCAGTACCCCTTCCTGCTGACCACCACCGCCTCCCTGGACGCGCTCAACGTGCTCGTCGCCCAGGACCACCCCGACGTCGCCGCCGCCCAGGGGCCCGTCCCGATGGAGCGGTTCCGGCCGAACCTCGTCGTGGACGAGCCGACCGCCTGGGCGGAGACCGGCTGGCGCCGGATCCGGATCGGCGAGGTCGAGTTCGAGGTCGTCCAGCAGTGCGGCCGCTGCGTGATGACCACCGTCGACCAGGAGTCCGGGGTCTTCACCGGCCAGCAGCCGCTGCGCACCCTGCGCAAGCGCCGCCGCTTCGGCAAGGAGGCGGCCTTCGGCGTCCACCTGGTTCCGCTGGCTCCGTACGGCACCGTGCGCGTGGGCGACGAGCTGACCGTGCTGGAGGCCGGACCGCTCCCCCAGCCCGACTGACCGCACCAGGTCGACTCATCCGTGCGGGCGGCTACCGATCGCCGTCGCGCTCGTTGTCATCGATGTCGGAGGAAGAGGGTCGGGCGGGCGTGCCGGACGCAGTACCTTGGGCGGACGCAGTTGTACGAGAGAGCTGGGGGCACCGGATCGTCATGGGAGCAGGCGTGGTGCGGGTGACCCTGGACGGTGCCTCGCGCTGGCGCCGCCGTTCCGGCGAGTACGGCACCGTCGCCGAGGCGTTGGCCGCAGCCGAGCCGGGCGACACCGTCGCCCTGGGGGCCGGCGTCTACCGCGAGACGATCGTGCTGGACAAGGCGCTGACGCTGCGCAGCGCGGAAGGTCCGGGCACGGTCCGGATCGAGCCGCCGGCGGGCAGCGCGCTGATCGTGCTGGCCTCGGCCGCCGTCCACGGGCTGCTGCTGGAGGGTCAGGACGTCTCCGCGCCCGCCGTGGTGATCGCCGCCGGGGCACCGGAGCTGACGGAGTGCCGGATCGTGACCCGCTCCTCCGTCGGCGTGGAGGTGCGCGGCGAGGCCCGGCCCGTCGTGCGCGCCACCAAGGTCGAGAACTCGGGCGGGCTGGGCCTGCGCGTCTCCGAGGCCGCCGAGGCGCTCGTGGAGGACTGCGAGATCGACGGCACCGCACAGTCCGGCGTGGTCGTCCGCGCGGGCGGCGCGCTACGGCTGGTGCGCGCCAAGGTGCGCCGCGGCTCGGGTGCGGGCCTGGTCCTGACCGGCGAGGGCAGCCGGGTCGAGGCGGAGGGCTGCGAGTTCACCGAGGTCGACGGCAACGGCGTCCAGGCGGACGACCACGCCACCGGCGTGCTGACCGACTGCACCGTCTCCCGCGTCACCGACAACGGCCTGACCCTGGACGGTGGGGCGACCCTGCGGCTGGACCGCTGCCGGCTGCACGACATCCCAGAGAACGCCGCCGACCTGCGCGGCCGCGCGCACCTCACGCTCACCGACTCCCGGCTGCGCTCCTTCGGCCGCAACGGCCTGTCCGTGTGGGACACCGACACCTCCGTCGAGGCGGTCGGCTGCGAACTGGTCGACTCCACCGGCGACTACCCGGCCGTCTGGGTGATCTCCGGCGCCACCGCGAAACTGACGGACTGCCGGGTCCAGGACGTGCCGGACGGCCTCTTCGTGCTGGACCGCGGCTCGACCGCGGAGGCCGCGGGCTGTTCCTTCGCCCAGGTGCGCGGCACGGCCGTCTCCGTCAGTGCGGGCGGCTCGGTGCGCCTGGACCGGGTGACCGCGCAGGACGCCACGACCGGCGTCTGGTTCCGCGACCACGGCAGCGGCGGCCTGCTGACGGACTGCGAGATCACCGACACCGCCACCGGCGTCATCGTCACCCGCGGCGCCGATCCGGTGCTGCGCGGCTGCGTGCTGCGCGGCAGCGCGGAGGCGGGCGCCTACGTCTCCGCGGGCGGCCACGGCACCTTCGAGGAGTGCCGGGCCACGCACGGCAAGGGCTTCGGCTTCCATGTCATCGACGGCTGCCCGACGGTCCTGACGCGCTGCCGGGCCGAACAGAACGCGCGCGGCGGCTTCGAGTTCTCCGAGCCGGGGCCGGTGGTCGAGGCCTGCACCTCCGACGACGCGAAGGCCGCCCCCAGCCCCCTCCTCTCCCCCGCCGTGACGGACGAGCCGCCGCTCGCCACCGCCGTGCCCGGCACCTCCCTGGTCCGTGCCCGCGCCCGCGCCGTCGTCCCGGCGCAGCCGCTGGCGTCCGGGCTGCCGCAGATCGCCCCGATCCCGGACTGCCGTCCGGCCGAGGAGGCGTTGGCCGATCTCGACGCGCTGGTGGGCCTCGGCACGGTCAAGCAGGAGGTCCGCACGCTGATCGACCTCATCTCGGTCGGTCGGCGCCGGCGTCAGGCGGGGCTCAAGGCCCCCTCACTCCGCCGCCACCTGGTCTTCACCGGCTCCCCCGGCACCGGCAAGACGACGGTGGCCCGCCTGTACGGCGAGATCCTGGCGTCGTTGGGCGTGCTCCAGCGCGGACACCTGGTCGAGGTCTCCCGCATGGACCTGGTCGGCGAGCACATCGGCTCGACCGCGCTGCGCACGGCGGAGGCCTTCGACCGCTCCCGGGGCGGCGTCCTCTTCATCGACGAGGCGTACGCGCTGGCCCCGGAGGACGCGGGCCGCGACTTCGGGCGCGAGGCGATCGACACGCTGGTGAAGCTGATGGAGGACCACCGCGACGAGGTGGTCGTCATCGTGGCCGGCTACACCACCGAGATGGAACGCTTCCTCGCCGCGAACCCGGGCGTCGCCTCCCGCTTCTCCCGCACGATCACCTTCCCGGACTACACGGCCGCGGAACTCCTGCGGATCACCCAGACCCAGGCGCAGGAGCACGAGTACGCGATAGCGGAGCCCACCGCCACCGCCCTCCTGGCCCACTTCGCCACCCTCCCGAAGGGCCCCACCTTCGGCAACGGACGTACGGCCCGCCAGGTCTTCGAGACCATGATCGAGAACCACGCGGTCCGTGTCGCCCAACTCCCGGACGCGACAACGGAACAGCTCCAGCTCCTGCTCCCCGAGGACCTGCCGTAGCCGGTGCCCCGCCCGGCTAGACGGTGATCGCGGTCAGCAGGGCGTCCCGCGCCACGAGGAAGCGGGGGTCGAGGCGGTAGTCGAAGTGGCCGTTGACCGGGACGAGGATCGGGTACTGCTCGGTGCGGCCGAAGGCCAGGGGATCCGGGAGGGCCGGTTGGTCGACCGCCGGGGAGCCGGCCATCGCCGGGATGCGGACCGGGCCGCCGATGGGGTCGGTGAGGCGGAAGAGGTTGTCCCAGCGCGGCATGTCGCGCTGGAGGCGCATGAGCTCGTCCGGTCCCATGTAGGCGGGGAAGAAGCGGCCGTAGAGGCGCCGCAGCGGGGAGCCGTAGGTCAGCAGGGCGACCCGGCCACGGGTCGCGGGGTCGAGCTGCCACAGGGCCGCGGCCGCCAGGACCGTGCCCTGCGAGTGCGCGGACAGGACGAGCCGGCGGGTGGGGTCCGCGTCGAGCCAGGTGCGGACGCGGGCCTCGATGTCGGGAACCGCGCGCTCCGCGTAGCAGGGCGGGGCGAGCGGGTGGGCGGCGCGGGGCCAGAACGTGCCGATGTCCCACAGGACACCGACGGTGCGCCGGCGCGCCGGCGAACTGTAGGCGCTGCGGCCGAGGGTGACCAGGCCGAGGACCAGCGCCGTGGTGAGCCAGCCGCCGAGGTTCTGGAGCAGCTCGCCCAGGCGCGAGCCGACCATGCCCAGGTCGGCCGTCGCGGCCGTCAGCGACTCGCCGCTGACGAGCGCGCCGGCCAGCGCGACGCAGAGCTGCGCCGCCGCGACCAGCGCGAGGCCGCCGATGACGCTGCCGCCCGCCTCCGTCAGCCGGGCCCCGGCCAGCTTGGTGGTGATCTGTCCGGTGCGCGGCGAGTCCGTGGTGCGCGGCTCGTCGTAGGCCTCCAGCACCTCGGGGCGCAGCGCGCTCCTTTCGCGCAGCAGCGGGACGGCCAGCCGGGCGACGACGACGACCAGGACCGGCAGCACCAGGGTCGTGCCGCCGGCGTGCCACACCAGCAGCGGGACGGCCTGCGGCAGCGCGCCGCCGCCACCGCTCGCGAGCCGCTGCGCGGTGAACAGGGCGGCGCCGGAGCTGAACAGGGCGCCGAGACCGAGCCCGAGCAGCGCCGTCGCGGGCCCGGCCAGGCCGCGCAACGCGGCACCGTTCGGGCCGCCGAATCCCTCGTCCTCCGGCTTCGGGGCGCCGGGGTCGGGGCTGGGGACGGTCAGCGCCGGGTCCACGGGCGCGACCGGGTCGTCCGCCCTGCCACGGCGGGTGAGTGCGAACGCGACGCCGGTCAGGGCGAGGGCCAGCACGAGCTGGCCCGCGAGGAGGGCGGCGAAGCCGCGCTCGGCGCCGGGCAGCGCGCCCGTCGCGGACCACTCGGGACGGTTCCAGGCGGCGTAGCCGAGGACCAGCACGGTGAGCGCGCCCGCGACGGCCGGCAGCGCGCGGGGCGGGAGCACGTCCGCGCCGGTCCCGAGGCTCGCGAGCAGCAGCGCACCGAGGGCGACGAGCAGCACCAGCAGCGCGATCCCGAACCAGGCCCGGGAGGGCGCGGCCTGCCGGTCGTGGGCGACGACCGGCACCAGGGCGGTCCAGGCGACGGTGAGCAGCCCGCCGGCCAGGTGCAGTGGCCGGAGCCGGCCCACCGTGGTCACGCCGTACCAGAAGCGGTCCCGCTCCATCTCGATCGGCGCCTCGTCGGTGCGCGGCGCGGTCATCGGGCGGACCCGCTCGTAGCTGGACCAGGTCATCCGGGCGACCTGCCCGAGCCCGGCCAGCACGGCCACCGGCAGCAGCGCCGCGACCGCGAGACGACGTCCGGGCTGCCCCCACCAGCCGCCGTGGCCACCGAGGGCGAAGACCGCCCAGGAGTGGTGCGCGACGCAGGCGGTGTTCGCCGCGCACTGCCAGGCGGCCAGGTCCATGGCGATCTCGCAGGCGGCGCCGGTCAGCAGCACGGTGAGCGAGAGGGCCAGCAGCCGGGCCAGCGCGTTGTAGGCGCGATACAGGCGAAGGTTGGCGGCGCGGCCACCGGCGGCGCCGGGCGGGCGCATCCAGTGCACGAGGTTGGCGAACATGAAGGGCAGCAGCAACAGCCAGAGCGCGCGGCTGGCGGCGCCCGAGGTGAGCTTGGCCCAGGAGTAGGCCTCCAGCACCGCGTCCCCGGCGTAGTCGCCCGGCCGCTGCTCGGCGTCCTGGTCCGGCCAGCGCCGGTAGGTGCCGGACATGGAGTCGCCGGTGATCTGCTTGAGGTGCGGGCTCTCCAGCATGGCCTCAGGGGTGGTCCCGCCGACCCCGTGGACGAGCAGTTCCAGCCGCAGCGGGACGGGCCCCGCCGCGGCGGGCACCTCCGCGCGTTGCCCGGGAAGGACGACCGCCTCCCCTGACGTCCCGCTCGTCGCACCGTTCGTCGCACCGTTCGTTGCTGACCCGTCCATCCCCGCCGCCTCGTCCATCCGTCCACCCCGCACACGTCCTGCCGATATGCTGCCGCTTCCCGCTGATCCGCACAGCACTTTCGCGCCACGGATCACGCGGCCATGGCAGGATGGCGCGAACACCGACGGCCCAGGCCGTCGCGGGCGGAGAGGACGGGGGCCGGGTGGCCGAGAACAGCGGTCTGCTGGCGGAGCAGCGGCGTGCCCTGATCCTGGACGAGGTGCGGCGCCGGGGCGGAGTGCGCGTCAACGAGCTGACGCGCAAGCTGAACGTGTCCGACATGACGATCCGTCGGGACCTGGACGCGCTGGCCCGGCAGGGCATGCTGGAGAAGGTCCACGGCGGCGCCGTGCCGGTGCTGGAGGCCAGCACGCACGAGCCCGGCTTCGAGGCCAAGTCCGCGCTGGAGCCGAGCGCCAAGGAGGAGATCGCCGAGGCCGCCGCCCGGCTGGTCACCCCCGGGAGCGCGGTCGCCCTGTCGGGCGGGACGACGACCTACGCGCTCGCCCACCACCTGGTCCGGATCGAGGGCCTGACCGTGGTGACCAACTCGGTGCGGGTCGCCGACGTCTTCGAGCACGCCGCACGCCAGGGCACCGCCGCGACGCCGCCCGCCACGGTCGTGCTGACCGGCGGGGTCCGCACGCCCTCCGACGCGCTGGTCGGGCCGATCGCGGACCGGGCGATCCGCTCGCTCCACTTCGACCTGCTCTTCCTGGGCTGCCACGGCATCTCGCTGGAGGCGGGCCTGTCGACGCCGAACCTGGCCGAGGCCGAGACCAACCGCAGCTTCGTCGCCGCCGCCCGTCGGGTCGTGGCCGTGGCGGACCACACCAAGTGGGGCACCATCGGCCTGTCGACCTTCGCGTCGCTCGCCGAGATCGACACCCTGGTGACCGACGCGGGCCTGCCGGTGGAGATCCGCAGCGCGGTCGCCGAGCAGGTCCGTGAGGTCGTCATCGCCGGGTGAGCCCGGCCCGTGTGACCCATACCGCATTCTCCATGTGACGGGGCGTCATCTAGGCTGCCCCCAGACCGAACTAGCGAAAGAGGTGCCAGGTGGGCGTGCGTCTCTCCCCGGTGACCACGGAGTTCCTCCAGTCGGCACCGCTGCGAATCGTCGTCACCCAACGCCTCGGCGCGTCCCGCGAGGCGCTCTTCCGTGAGCTGACGCAGGACGCGTCGACCTGGCCGCAGTGGTGGCGCGAGGTCTCCAGCGCCTCCTACACCGGCCCCGGCCCCTACGGGGTCGGCGCGGGCCGGGCGGTCTCGCTGCGCGGCGGGGTGCGCTTCGTGGAGAGCGTGCAGGTCTGGGACGACGCCGAGCGCTTCGTCTACCGCATCGAGGAGACCAATCTGCCCGGCGCGCACGCCTGGATGGAGGAGTGGCTGCTCACCCCCGGCCAGGGCGAGGGCACCACGCTGCGCTTCACCATGGCCATCGAGGGCCACGCAGCGATCGAGCTTCCGCTTCAGGCCGTCCGCCCGATGGTGATGCGCTCCATCAGCCGGGCGATGCGCCGCCTCGACGCCCGCGCCCAGCAGGCGGGTTAGCGGCCAGGCGGTCGCGTCCAGGCGGGCTCGCGGCGGGCGGGCTCGCGGCGGGCGGGCTCGCGGCGGGCTCAGGCGGTCGGGGCGCCGAACCAGAGGGGCAGGTGGTCCAGCAGGTCCTGCTGGTTCTCGCCGGCCCAGGCCACGTGCCCGTCCGGCCGCAGCAGCACCGCCGGCACGTCCAACTCCTCGGCGGCGTCGACCACGCGGTCGACGCGGTCGGCCCAGCCCGCGACCGACAGGCGGCCGGTCCGGTCGAGCAGCAGACCGCGGCCGGCGTGCGTGAGGTCGTACAGCCGGCCCTGCTTCAGCGCGATGTCGCGCAGCCTACGGCCCAGCAGTTCACGGCCCGGCCGTAGGTGACCGTCCCCGACGTCGTAGCGGATGCCGATCGCGGTGACCCGCTCGATCAGGTACCGGTTCACGTCCTCGAAATCCATCAGCTTCGCCAGCAGCGCCCGTACCGCCCGCGGCCCCGCCTCCGGGGAGAGCAACTCCATCTGCGCGCGGGTGTTCTCCAGGACGTCGGCCGCCACCGGGTGCCGCTCGGCGTGGTAGCTGTCCAACAGCGTCGGCGGCGCCCACCCGTTCACTTCGGCGGCCAGCTTCCAGCCGAGGTTGAAGGCGTCCTGGATGCCGAGGTTCAGACCCTGCCCGCCCGTCGGCGGGTGGATGTGCGCGGCGTCGCCGGCCAGCAGGACGCGGTCGACGCGGTACCGCTCGGCCTGCCGGGTGGCGTCGCCGAACCGGGACAGCCAGCGCGGGCTGTGCACGCCGAAGTCGCTTCCGGCCAGCTCCAGCAGCCGCCGCCGGAGCTCGTCGAGGGTCGTCGGGGCCGCGCGGTCCTCGGCCACGCGGGCCGCCGGGACGACGAAGCGGTACACACCCTCACCCATCGGCGCGGCGCCGAAGTGAAGGTGGGTGGTCCGGCGGACTTCCGCCACCGCGGCGTTCATCTCCTCGACCGGCACGCCGAGCTCGACCTCGCCGATCAGCGTCTCGCGCCGGGTCGGCTCGCCGGGGAAGCCGACGCCGACGAGCTTGCGCACAGTGCTGCGGCCGCCGTCGCAGCCGACCAGGTATCGCGCGCGCAGCCACGTGCCGTCGGCCAGCTCGACGTCGACGCCCTCGGCGTCCTGGCGCAGGCCGACGACCTCGCGGCCACGCCGGATCCCGGCGCCGACCTCGACGGCGTGCTCGGCCAGCAGCCGCTCGGTGACCACCTGCGGCATGCCCAGGATGTAGCCGTGGGCGGTGTCCACCCGCCCGGGCCACGGCTTGCTGATGCCGGCGAAGTGCGCAGCGCCCGGGTACTGCTTGCCGTTGGCGAGGAACCGGTCCAGCAGGCCGCGCTGGTCCATGATCTCGATGCTGCGCACGTGCAGGCCGAGCCCGCGGGAGAAGCCCGTCGGCTGCGGCTCCTTCTCCAGCACGACGACGTCCACGCCCTGCAGGCGCAGCTCGGCGGCCAGCATCAGCCCGGTCGGCCCGCCACCGGCCACGATCACGTCGGTGGTCACGTCGGTGGTCACGTCGGTCATGCGAAATCCCCCATGGCACTCGTTCTCGGACGAGGATTGTGCGCCCTCCCCAGGGCCTTGCCGCAAGGCCCCCCATGCGCTATAGGTTGGAAGTGGCGGGGAGGATGATCGTCCGCCTGGCGCGGGAGCCGGACTTCCACTCCGCGCCGGAGAAACACATCGCACCGTCGACCGCCCTCGTCGTCACCGCCTCTCGGACGTTCCGCCGCTCGGCGGGCTGCTGTTCAGCGGGCTGCTGTTCGGCGCCAAGGGCCCGCCGTACCACCTGCACTGGCTGGTCGTCAGCGCCGAGGCGCGCGCCGCCGGTGTCGGTCGGGCGGTCTACCGCCGAAAACCGTCGCGCGTACACGGAATGTCCCGCCTGTGAACCGGGTTGTCGCACGAGAGCGACTGTTGTCGCTTTCGGCACCACACGACCGACCCGGAAGGCTGTTCCATGAAGATCGGCATCATCGGCGCGGGCAACATCGGCGGCAACCTGGCCCGACGGCTGACCGCCGTGGGCCACGAGGTCGCGGTGGCCAACTCCCGTGGCCCCGAGACGCTCACCGAGCTGGCCAAGGAGACCGGGGCGACGCCCGTCACGGTCGCGGCGGCGGCACGCGGCGCCGAGCTGGTCATCGTGACGATCCCGCTGAAGAACGTCCCGAACCTGCCGCAGGGCCTCTTCGCCGAGGCCGCGCCGGGCTTCGCGGTGATCGACACGAACAACTACTACCCGCAGCAGCGCGACGGCCGGATCACCGCGATCGAGGACGAGGGCCTGACGGAGAGCGCCTGGGTGGCCCAGCAGCTCGGCCACACCGTCGTCAAGGCGTTCAACGGCACCTACGCCGCCGACATCGTCGAGCAGCCGCTCCCGTCGGGCAGCCCCGACCGGCTGGCCCTGCCCGTCGCGGGCGACGACGCGACGGCGAAGAAGCTGGTCCGAGACGTGATCGACCAGATCGGCTTCGACACCGTCGACTCCGGCACCCTGGCCGACTCCTGGCGCCAGCAGCCCGGCACGCCCGTCTACGGCCTGCGCGGCGACGTCGCCGCCGTCACGGCGGCGCTGGCCGCGGCCTCCCCGGAGCGCGCGCCCGACTTCCGGGGCTGAGCCCCGGCACGCCCGGCCCGTCACGCCCCGCAGGCGGGGAGTGCACGGCAGGCAGGGAGGGCATGGCAGCCGGGGAGGTCACGGCCTCAGCGCCGGCCCTCCCCGGCCTCCGGGTGACGCACGGAGTGCAGCCACTCCCGCGGGTTCCACTGGACGGGCTGGGCACCGACCGGCGCCGGCGCCAGATCCGGATCGTCACTGTGAACCAGGCAGAGCGTGCGCGGCCCTCCGAGCACCGAGGCCCGGCGGGCGTGGTCGGCGAGGATGTCCAGCACGACGTGCGCCTCGCGCGGACACGCGCGGACGAAGGCGTCGTAGTGCGTGAACACGAAGGCCACCCCGGCCGCGCCCGACGGCACGCCGTACTCCCCGCTCATGACGTCGCGCAGGCAGTCGTTGAGGGCGTCGAGGTTGCGGCCGTAGTAGTTCGGGAAGTCCAGCGCGGCGGCCACGTCGTCATGGAGGTCGTCCTCGGTCCGCCAGCCCGAGGCGTCGAGCCGGACCACGGCGAATCCGGCCCGGAGCAGGCGGTCCACGACACCCTCCAGGACCGGCGGATGCCAGTAGAGGGTGACGAAGCCGTCGCGGGCGAGCTCACGGTACACAGCGGTGGCCGATTCGGTGCCGGGGGACTCGGTGCCGGTCGACTCGGTGCCGGGGGACTCGGTGCCGGGGGACGCGTTCATGCCCCGATCCTGCCAGTCACTCCCCGGTCCACTCACCCGTCTCCAGGACCTTCTCCAGCACGACGAGGTAGGGGGCGATGTCCAGGCCCTGCTCGGCCAGCCAGGCGTCGGAGTAGTACTTGTCGAGGTACCGGTCACCGGGGTCGCAGATCAGCGTGACGACGCTGCCCCGCTCCCCGGCGGCCTTCATCTCGGCGACGATGCGCAGCGCGCTCCACAGGCCGGTACCCGTGGAGCCCCCCGGCTTGCGGCCCATCACCCGGGCCAGCATGCGCATGGCGGCGACGGTCGCCGCGTCGGGGACCTTCATCATCCGGTCGATCGCGCCCGGCACGAAGCTGGGCTCGACGCGCGGGCGGCCGATCCCCTCGATCCGGGAGCCGCACTCGCAGGTGGCGGAGGTGTCACCGCCGACCCAGCCGTCGAAGAAGGCGGAGTTCTCCGGGTCGGCGACGCAGACGCGGGTGTCGGCGCCGATGTAGTGCACGTAGCGGGCGAGCGTCGCCGAGGTGCCGCCGGTGCCGGCGGTGGCGACGATCCAGGTCGGCTCGGGGAAGCGCTCCTGCGCCATCTGGTGGTAGATCGACTCGGCGATGTTGTTGTTCCCGCGCCAGTCGGTGGCCCGCTCGGCGTAGGTGAACTGGTCCATGTAGTGGCCGCCGGACTCGGCGGCGAGCCGGGCCGAGACGTCGTAGATCGTCCGGGTGTCCTCGACGAGGTGACAGCTGCCGCCCTGGGCCTCGATCAGCGCGATCTTCTCGGCACTGGTGCTGCGCGGCATCACCGCGATGAACGGCACCCCGATCAGCGCGGAGAAGTACGCCTCCGAGACGGCGGTGGACCCGCTGGACGCCTCGACGACGGGCCTGCCGGGGCGGATCCAGCCGTTGCAGAGCGCGTGCAGGAAGAGCGACCGGGCGAGGCGGTGCTTGAGCGAGCCCGTGGGGTGGGTGGACTCGTCCTTGAGGTAGAGGTCGATCCCCCACTCCTCCGGGAGCGGGAAGCGCAGCAGGTGCGTGTCGGCGGAGCGGTTGGCGTCCGCCTTGACCTTGCGGACCGCCTCCTTGAGCCAGGCACGGTAGTCGGCGTCGCTGCGGTCCACGTCCAGGGTCTTCACGGCGTGCTGCTTTCGTCGTTCGGGCGGTCCTCGTTCCTCTTTCGCATCGTAACGTGGCCCACGTCACAACAAATGCTTGGATGATCCCGAACCTGGCTGCATGATCCGCGACTCACTGCGTCCGGGTGCTTACCCTGGGCTCGCATCCGGGGCAGGATGTCAGAAGTTGCGCTCCCGGGCGAACCGGGAAACGCTGGTCGTATCACGGAATGCTTCTCATTGCTCACTCTTCGAAGTCGACCGCAGCGAGCGGAAGATCGGAAGGAGTCGAAAGCGCGATGGAGGACATGGACCGGCGCTACGAGTTGCGCCTCACCGCCGAACCGAGCAGGTTCGCGGTGGTCCGCAGAATCGTGCAGGCGCACCTGCGGCACTGGCATCTCGCCGCCGTCACGGACCAGACCCTGCTGGGCATCACCGAACTGCTGGCCAACGTGCACCAGCACGTGGGCGCGACCGCGCCCTGCACGTTGCGCCTGCGCGCCGACGCGGACACGCTGACCGTGGAGGTCTGCGACAACTCCCCCGACCTGCCGCAGGCCCGCAGCCCCGAACCGCTGGACGCGGGCGGGCGCGGGCTGTCCCTGGTGGCGGCGGTCTGCAAGGAGTGGGGCGCGCAGCTGGGCGAGACGGGCAAGACCGTCTGGTTCACGGTGGCCACGGCGCCGGGCTCCGCCCTGCTGGAGACCGTGCCGGTCCCGGTGGAGGTGCCCGCGGGGGCCGTTCTGGAGCCAGTCCTGGCAGATTGATGCCGTTGCACTACTCAGGGGCGCGGGGAACTGCGCGACACGAGTCACTGACATGCGGATGGTCCTCATCGAGCAGGGCCATCCGCACGCCGGTGGCTTGTCGCGCAGTTCCCCGCGCCCCTGGCGGCTACGCCGGAGATGGTGCAACCACTACGCCGTGGTCTCGGTGCCGTTGAGGACGTCGAGGCGCTGGCGGTACTCGAACTCGTCGATCTCGCCGTTCGCGTAGCGCCGGTTGAGCGTCTCCAGCGGGGACGGCGCCGGCCCCTGCTGCTGCGGGCCGCCGCCCCACGCCGCCGCCGCGCGCGGCCCGAACGGGACGTCCCGCCGCCCACCGCGCGGGCCCCCGCGCCACAGCACGCGCCGCACGAACGTGAACGCGCCGATCCAGAAGAGCGGCACCAGCAGGATCCACGGGCCGGGTCCGCCGTGCCATCCGTCGGCCAGGAAGGTGTTCATCTCGCGCTCCTCAGGTGAGTTCCGGAACCGATCCGGTACTGAAGAGACTCCTCCGCGCGGACGCCCGCGGCGTCGCCTGCCGGGGGACACCTGCCCTGCTCCCCCGGGAGTACGGCTCAGCCCACCGCGCCGACCACCTGCGGGTCCGCGAGGACCGGCGCCCAGGCGAGTTCGGCCGCGCCGGCCAGCTCCGGCGCGGCCAGCTCCGCCGCGCGCAGCGGCACACAGCCGAAGCGGCCCCAGTGGGCCCGGGCGGCGACCGTCTCCGGCAACAGCTCCGGCGCGCCCGCCAGCAGCGCACTGTGGAAGGGGCCGAGGACGACCCGGTCGGGGTTGAGGATGTCGACGACGGCGGCGATGCCGTACCCGAGCCGGACGGCGACGTGGTCCACCGCGGCCTGCGCCGCGCGATCGCCCGCGCGGGCCGCGGCGAGGATCGCGTCGACCTCGGCCAGGGGGGACTGGGCCGGGAGCCCGTACGCCGTGAGGAGTGCGGGCGGCCCGGCCTCGACGTCCAGGCAGCCGCGCCGGCCGCAGCGGCACTGCAGGCCGTCCGGATCGACGGTCAACTGCCCGATTTCCAGGGCCAGTCCGGTGCTGCCGGTGTGCAGGCGGCCGTCGACGA
Organism: Streptacidiphilus sp. MAP12-33; assembly: GCF_041261265.1. NCBI lineage: Bacteria > Bacillati > Actinomycetota > Actinomycetes > Kitasatosporales > Streptomycetaceae > Streptacidiphilus > Streptacidiphilus sp. MAP12-33. The sequence continues at coordinate 15,820 of NZ_JBGCCA010000025.1, read as the reverse complement.
CCAGTGCGCCGCCGACGCCCTCGTGACCGGCGGTGACGTAGAGGAGGTCGCGCGCGCCGCGCCCCGCGCCGTGGCGGTGCTCGGCGAGCGCGGCGAGGTTGGCGTCGTTGGCGACGGCCGGGGCGACCCCTTCCGGGAGCACCAGTCCGGCGTCGCGCAGTGCCTCCTGCCACAGCTCGCCGATGGGGGTGCCGGTGGGCCAGCCGAGGCAGGCGGAGATGACGGCGAGCCGTTCGGGCTCGGTGACGGGGGTCGGCGCGGCGAGGCCCGCGCCGACGCAGCGACGGGAGCTCGCGGCGAGCAGCCGTACGGCCTCGTCGGCGATGGTGCGCAGCACGACGCGGGGGTCGGTGTCGCCCGGCCGCTGGACCAGCGGGAGGTCGAGGGGCCGACCGAGGCGGCCGCCGAGGCCCGCGAGGGCGAGGGTGAACCCGTCCGTGTGGAGCTGGGCCGCGAGGACGACGGGCCCCTGCGGGTCGATCTCCAGACGGTGCGAGGGCCGTCCGCGCCCGGCACCGACGGGGCGGGCGTCGACGGTGATCAGCCGCAGCGCCTCCAGCTCCCCGGTGATCGCACCGACGGTGGTGCGGGTGACGCCGAGTGCGCCGGTCAGCGCGGAGCGGGTGGGTGCGGCGCCGGTGTGGATCAGCTCAAGGGCGGGCCCGAGCGCGGCGCGGCCCCGGTCGGGGCTTGTCTGGGTCTGCGTCACCCTTCTATTATGATTTTGTGCCGCAGATAGACAAAATAGAGTCGGCTTCCACTCTCGATCCTGCCTCTTCCGTTCCCTCGACCCGTTGGCCCGCCGCCCGTACGGCGCTCACCGGGTTCTTCGCGCTCGACGGCTTCCTCTTCGCCGGGTGGGTCGTCCGCATCCCCGAGATCAAGGCCCAGGTGCACGCCTCCCCGGGGCTGCTCGGCCTCGCCCTGCTCTGCGTCTCGGCGGGCGCGGTCGCGGCGATGGGCCCGGTGGGGCGGCTCTGCGTCCGCTTCGGCAACCACGCGGTGACCGTCGCCGCCTGTGTGCTGCTGTGCGCGTCCGTCGCACTGCCGCCGCTGACGCACTCCGTGCTCGCGCTCGGGCTGGTGCTGCTGCTGTTCGGCGCCGGCTACGGGGCGATGAACGTCGGCATCAACAGCGCCGCGGTGGACTTCGTCCGCGCGGCCGGGCGGCCCGTCATGCCCTCCTTCCACGCCGCGTACAGCCTCGGCGGCCTCCTCGGCGCGACGCTGGGCGGGCTGCTGGCGACGGTGCTGACGCCCACCCAGCACCTGGGCCTGCTGGCGGTCGGCGGCCTCGCGGTCACCGCGTGGGCGGGCCGCGTCCTGCTCCGCCACGAGGTCGCCCACAACGACGCGCCGTCCTCCGAGACCCCGTCCGCAGCCGCGTCCGCCGCGGCGGGCGTCGCGCTGCTGGTGGTCCTGCTCGGCGTGGTGGCACTGTGCGACGCCTATGGCGAGGGCGCGATGGCCGACTGGGGCGCCCTGCACCTGCGCCAGGACCTGCACGCCTCCTCCGCCGTCGCGGCGGCGGGCTTCGCGGTCTACTCGCTCACCATGACGGTCGGCCGCCTCAGCGGCACCCGCCTGGTGGAACGCTTCGGCCCCACCAAGCTCCTGGTCGCGGGCGCGTCGATCGCGTCCGTCGGCATGGTGGCGGCGGCCGTCAGCCCCTCGCTGCCGCTGGCCCTCGCGGGCTTCCTCCTGGTCGGCCTGGGGCTCGCCAACATCTTTCCCCTCGCCATCGACCGCGCCGGCGCGCTGCGCGGCCCGCGCGGCGTGGCCACGGCGTCGACGCTGGGCTTCGGCGGCATGGTGGCGGGCCCGCCCGTCATCGGCTTCCTCGCCCAAGGGCTCGGCCTGCCCCTGGCCCTGCTCTCGGTCGCCCTCCTCATCGCCCTGGCGGGCGTGGCGGCCCTGGTGGTGCGGGCGAAGGCCTGACGCCTCACTCCTCGGTGAACAACTTCTCGCCATAGGGCGTGAGGTCCCATCCACCCAGGATGTTCTCGTCGATCCGAGCGGCCAGGACGACCGCCGGCCCGGCTGCCGGGTCGGCGGCGAGGTGGAAGGTCACGACGGGCGCCTGCCGGTCGGTGGTCACGTAGGTGAGGGTCTTGGGACGGTCCGGCTCCGCGGGACCGTGGACGACCGAGGGGTCGCCGAAGCGCGCCACCACCTCCGGAAAGGTGCGGTCCTCCCGCATCCAGTCCCGAAGAGCGCCCACCAGATCCGCGTGCTCCGCCGGAGCCAGCGTCCGGTCCACGCGCAACCAGCCCCGGCGATGGGCGTCCTCGGCGTACTGGGCCACGACCACGTGGAGCTCCGGATCGGGGAACGCCTGCCGCAGCAGACCGGCCGTCGACATCCGGGCCAGTGTGTCCGGCAGCCAGACCGCTCCGTCCGGGCTCGGCGGCTCGCTCGCCGCGAGGCGGTCGAGCAGCCTGGCCACGGCCTCGAGTCCGCCGTACTCGTCGGGCCGACGCAACGCCAGGTTCAGCCCGTCCAGCCAGGCCTGGCGCTCACCGGGCGCCGGCCAGGCGGGGATCACCGCAGGGGAGCTCACCTTGGGTACGGCCAGGGTCGAGGCGTCGAGCACCATACGGCGAGTCTCACCCGGCGGCCGGACCCGCGACAAGGCCTCCGCTCACACGCTCGCCGCCGACGCGCTGCCCGTGAGGGCCGAGTTCGCCTTGGTGACCGCCTGGTCGAAGTAGGACTTCGCGGTCTGCGGGGAGTCGCCCGCGACTTCGAGGTAGAGGTAGACCATGGCGACGGTCGGGCTCAGGCGGTTCACCGCCAGGTAGCCGTTGACCGGGACGCCGTCGACCGTGCCGGTCATGCGCTTGGCCGTGGTGCCCGGCGCACCCATGTCGAAGTCGGAGAGCTTGAACGGCACTTGTGTCGTGCCCGTCGGGAAGTCCAGTTCCTGGCAGCCGCGCAGGGCGTTCACGACGGACGGGTAGTTCCGGTCCAGCACCGACTGGGGACGCGCGGAGAGGAACTCGCCCACGAACGGGCCGGTCTGGCCGCCCTGGAGGATGACCTGGGCGTCCGGGCCCTGGGCCGGGTTCGGGGAGCTGGAGGGCGCGGAGTTCATCAGGTTCGTCAACGTGCTGCAGCCCGTCGGGGCCGTGGTGTCGGTCGGCGAGGAGCTGTCGCCGGGCTGCGCCGTGTAGTCCGGGCCCAGGTCCGAGGCCGCGAGCAGCGCGCTCTGCAGCTGGTCGGCGGTGGGCACGTCGGACGAGCCCGACGCCGAGGAGGCCGCCGCCACCGGCGCGCCGATCGCGTTGCCGGTCGCGCTGGAGCCGCAACCGCTCAGGGCTGTCGCGAGGGAGAGGGACGCGGCTGCCGCCGCGAGCGGGACACGCATCTGGATACGCATGGAGGCCTCCTCGGAGAGGTCCGGCGTGCAGGCGAATCCATCCCACTGTGCCATCCGGGTGCCCGGTGCGCCCGTCGAGCGCGCGCTACGACACCGGGTCCGCGTCCGGGTCCACGGCGACGGAGTCCGCCACCTCGGGCGGGAGGTGGAGGTCCCAGCCGATGAGGGCCAGCAGCTCCTCGTGGGTGACTCCCTCCGGGATGGCGCGCGGCGGCGTCGTGCGGATCGGCGGCTGCCAGCCCTCGGCCTGCGTCCAGCGGCGGACGGGCTTGGCCGGGGCGCCGGCGACCACGGTGTTGTCCGGGACGTGGCCGCGCACGACCGCGTTGGCCGCGACGACGACGTTGCGGCCGATGTCCGCGCCCGGGAGGATCACCGCGCCCGTGCCGATCCAGCTGCCCGCGCCGATCCGGACCGGCTCGTTGCGCGGCCACTGCTTGCCGATGGGCAGGTGCGGGTCGTCGTAGGAGTGGTTCTGGTCGGAGATGTAGACGCTGGGCCCGGTCCAGACGTTGTCCTCGATGAGGATCGACTGGTGCCCGACGATGTTGCTGTCGCGGCCGATGACGCAGCCGTCGCCGATGCGCAGGATCGGCTCGTCGCCGAGCCGGAGGCCCGGCGCGAAGCCGGCCGACATCGAGACCCGCTCGCCGATGATGCAGTAGCAGCCGATCGCGATCGCGTGCTCGTTGAAGATCGTCCCCTGCGGGAAGGCCAGCTTCGTGCAGGGGCCGAGCGCGGCGAAGCGCAGCGGACCGGGCTGCTCGGCGCTGATCGCACCGGTCTCCCGGACCCAGCCCCAGCCCCGGTGGACCAGGCGGGAGGCCAGGCCGCGACCGCGGCGGCGTATCTTCTCGGCGAACGGCATGCGCCTACGTTAACCGGTCGGTAACCGCTGGATCGACGACGGCTGCGTCACACCCGAAGGGGTCACTCCGCAGCCCTTCTACTCAGCGGCCCAGGCCTACTCAGCGGCCCAGGCCGGCGGGCGGCGCTCCAGGAAGGAGAGCATGCCCTCGCGGGCCTCCTCCGAGCCGAACAGCAGCGCGGACTGCGCCACCATCGACTCGCCGTCGCGCTCGAAGACCCGCAGCACGTCGGCCGTCACCAGCCGCTTGGTCTCCGCGAGCCCCTGCGGGCTGGCCTTGCGGAACGCGCCCAGGATCGCGGCCAGGGCCTCCTGCTGGGCGTCGGCGTCCGCGCAGGCCTGCGAGATCAGGCCGATCCGCTGCGCCTCGGCGGCGTCGAAGACCGAGCCGGTCAGGTACCACTGCGAGGCGCCGCGCGGGTCCAGGCGCGGCAGCAGCGGCAGCGAGATGACGGCCGGCGCGAGGCCGAGCCGCACCTCGGTGAAGGCGAAGGTGGACTTGGGGCCCGCCAGCACGATGTCGCAGGCGCCCAGCAGCCCGAGCCCGCCCGCACGGACATGGCCGTCGACGTGGGCGACGACGGGCTTCGGGGACTCCAGCACGCCGCGCATCGCGGTCACCAGGCGGCGCGGGTTGGCGGTCGGGTCGCCGCCGGTGGCCTCGGACAGGTCCGCGCCGGAACAGAAGGTGCCGCCGGTGTGGGTGAGCACGACGGCGCGGACGGAGGCGTCCTTGGCGGCCTCGGCCAACCCCTGCTCCAGCTCCGCGACCAGGCGGGAGGAGAGGGCGTTGCGGTTGGCGGGCGAGTCGAGCGTCAGCGTCGCGATGCCGCGGTCGACGGCGTAGCGGACCAGCGGCTCTGCGTCGGAGGTCATCGGTGCGAGTCCTTCCCGGTTACGGCGGCCGGCCACGACTCTGTGACGGCGCAGGGTCAGCCTATGCAGCACACGACCGCGCTGACAGTGCCTGATGATCGTGACGCGCGCCTCACCCGCGCAGGCGCGCCAGTTCACGCCCCCGCACCCGGGACCAGAGCAGGCGTTGCGCGAGCAGCGTGCAGGTGCCCGCGACGACGATGCCGGCCAGGTTGATCGCCAGCTGCTGGAAGGAACCCCAGGCCTGCTCGTAGGCGGAGTACGTGGCCGCGAGCGCGATGTTGCCGGCCGCCGGCACCGTGGTGACCGAGATCGCGACGCCGATCAGCGTCGCGGACTTGGCGGAGGTGAGCGAGAGCATCCCGGCGATCCCGGCCAGGCAGGCGACGACCAGGGACATCCGGTCCGGCTGCCAGATGAAGGAGGTCTGCGGGCGCGGACCCTCGAACTGGGTGCGGCTGAACAGGCCGCGCTGCTCCAGCACCCAGCTGAACAGCACGGTGAGCGCGATCGCCACCACGAAGCCGAGCACCAGCGTGACCGTCGACCGCCACGCCTCGGGCCGCTGACGCCGCACCAGGGCGACGCAGAGCCCGGCCAGCGGGCCGAACTCGGGCCCGACCACCATCGCGCCCACGATCAGGATCGCGTTGTCGAGCATCACACCGCAGGCGGCCAGCATGGTGGCCACGGTGAGGAAGGCGACGTAGGTGGCGCTGAGCGTCGACTCCTCCTGCGTCAGCTCGCTGACGGCCTCCCAGACCACCGCGTCCGCGGCCTCCCCGGGCGCCTGCTCCATCGCCCGGGTCGCCGCCTCGGACTGGGTGAACCCGGCATCGCGCAGCACGATCGCGCCCGCGTGCGGCAGCCCCAGCTCCCGCAGGGCGGCGACGAGTTCGTCCGCGGACTCCCTGGCCACGTCGCACTCGACGAGGGTGCCCTCGGGGCGCACCGCGGCGCCCTCCAGGACGACGACGTGGGTGACCCCGAGGGCGGCGTCCAGGACCTCCCGTACCTGGGTGAGCAGGGCTTTCGGCACGATCAGGCGAAGATGCATCACCCTGGTGAGCGTAGGTGCAGACCGGGACGAATCAGCCGATGTCGCGGCGCCGCAGGCCCGCGAGTCCCGCTCCGGCCAGCAGCGCCGAGAGCAGCGTCAGCCAGAGCAGCGGCGCGGCGTGGAAGGTCGCCCCGGGGAGCTTGGGGATGTGCGTGAACGGCGTGAGGTCCAGCAGCCACTGACCGGCGTTCAGCGCCGGGCCCAGGTAGGCGATGAAGAGCAGCGCGCCGAGCACGCCCCAGGCGGCGCCGGTCCACTGCGGCCGCAGCCCGAACAGGGCCACCGTGACCGCCGCGAAGACCCACACCGCCGGAAGCTGCACCAGCCCGGCGACCACCATCCTGCCGGTCCAGCCCGGCACGTCCCCGAGGACCGCGCCCGCGCCGAGACCGGCCGTCAGGCCGCCCGCGAGCAGCAGCGCGGCGGAGCCGAGCAGCGGGTGGAGCAGATGGCCGCCCGCCCAGGCCAGCCGGCGGACACCGCTCGCGAGCACCGGCTCGGCGCGTCCCGAGGTCTCCTCGCCACGCAGCCGCAGCACGGCCTGGACGGCGTAGACGGCGGCCACCATGGCCAGCAGGTTCATCGCGGTCGCCAGGTAGGCGTCGGTCACCTGGGCCGTGCCGCCCATCCGCTGCACGATCTGCTCGACACCGGCGCTGCTGGAGACGAGTTGGTCGACGCCCTTGCTGATGCCGCCGAGGAGCGCGCCGCCGAGGGCGAGGCCGACGGTCCAGCCGATCAGACTGCCGCGCTGGAGCCGCCAGGCCAGTCCCGCCGCGCTGCGCAGCGAGGACGCGGCGGCCGGCGGTCCGGGACGCTGCGGCAGCAGCCCGCCGCCGAGGTCGCGGCGCCCGGCGAGCCCGTAACCGAGCGCGGCCTGGGCCGCGCCCGCAAGGAGCAGCAGGGCCACCAGCCACCAGGCGTTGTCGTCGTAGGGGCGGACGCGTTCGGCCCAGCCCAGCGGCGAGAGCCAGAGCAGCCACCCTGGGCCGCCGCTGCCCGCCGCGTCGCCCACGGCGCGCAGCAGGAAGGCGAGGCCGAGGACGGCACCGCCGATCCCGTTGGCCGCGCGGCCGGTGCCGGTCAGCTGCACGGCGACGGCGGCGACGCCCGCGAAGCACGCGCCGCAGCCGAACAGCGCCGCGCCGAAGGCGAGCGAGCCGTTCAGTTGCTCGCCGCTCCCCGCGAGGAAGGCGGCCGTGATCGCACCGACGACCGCCGAGGCCGTGAGCGCGGCTCCGATCCCGGCGGCGAGCGGCGCACCGCGTCCGACGGCCCCGGTGCCCAGCAGCTCCAGCCGCCCGGACTCCTCCTCGGCCCGGGTGTGCCGGGTGACCAGCAGGACCGAGAGCAGCCCGAGCATCAGCCCGCCGAGGCCGAGGATGCGCCAGGCCGTCAGGGCGCCGATGCTGCCGGTGTCGTACACCGCCCCGTACAGGGCGCGCAGGGAGCCGTTGTCGTTGATGCCGGCAGCGAGCTGCTCGCGCGAGGACGCGGTGGGGTAGAGCTTGCGGAAGGAGACGGCGGTGCCGATGACCGAGGCGAGCAGCGCGTAGACCCAGCAGGCGAGCATGGTCCGGTCGCGGCGCAGCGCGAAGCGCAGCAGCGGGCCCGTCCCGGTGATCGAGGCGGCGGCGTTCACGAGGTCACCCCGGCCGGCTCCGTCGCTGACTCCGGCTCGTAGTGGCGCAGGAACAGCTCCTCCAGCGTCGGCGGACGGCTGGTCAGGGATCGGACGCCGGCGGCGGTCAGGGCGCGCAGGAGGGCGTCGAGGTGGTCGGTGTCGACCTGGCAGCGCAGTGTCGTGCCGCGCAGTTCGACGTCGTGCAGGCCCGGCAGCGTGTCCAGCCCGGTGGGCGGCGCGGCGAGTTCGGCGATGACCGAGGTGCGGGTGAGGTGGCGCAGCTCGGCGAGGGTGCCGGTCTCGACGGTGCGCCCGGCGCGGATGATGCTGACGCGGTCGCAGAGCGCCTCGACCTCGGAGAGGATGTGGCTGCTCAGCAGGACGGTCCGGCCGCGCTCGCGTTCCTCGGCGACGCAGCCGCGGAAGACCTCCTCCATGAGCGGGTCGAGCCCGGAGGTGGGCTCGTCCAGGATCAGCAGCTCCGCGTCCGAGCAGAACGCCGCCACCAGGGCGACCTTCTGCCGGTTGCCCTTGGAGTAGGTCTGGCCCTTCTTGGTCGGGTCGAGTTCGAAGCGCTCCAGCAGCTCGGCCCGGCGCCCGCGGTCGGTGCCGTTGCCCCGCAGGCGACCCAGCAGGTCGATGACCTCCCCGCCGGTCAGCCCGCGCCACAGCGTCACGTCACCGGGCACGTAGGCGAGGCGCCGGTGCAGCGCGACCGAGTCGCGCCAGGGGTCGCCGCCCAGCAGGGCGACCCGGCCCGCGTCGGCCCGGATCAGGCCGAGCAGGACGCGGATGGCGGTGGACTTGCCCGCGCCGTTCGGGCCGAGAAAGCCGTGCACCTCGCCCTGCACGACGCTGAGGTCCAGCCCGTCCAGGGCGCGGGTCCGGCCGAAGGTCTTCACCAGTGCGGACACGTCGATGGCCGTCGTCATGGGGACGACGCTACACTTGTTTCATGAATTCGTGAACATTGAGAAACTCCTGACATGACGCGACGGTAGGGTGATCGAGTGACCACCGATCCGGACGAACTCCACGCCTACATCGAACGGTTCGCGGGCGTGCTGACCGACACCGGGTTCCCGCGCATGCCCGCGCGCGTCTTCGTCGCGCTGATGACCGCCGGGAGCGGCCGTCTCACCGCCGCCGAACTTGCCGAGACGCTGCAGATCAGCCCCGCCGCCGTCTCCGGCGCGGTGCGCTACCTGACCCAGCTGCACCTGGTCGGCCGCGAGCGCGACTCCGGCTCGCGGCGGGACAAGTACCGGGTCTTCGACGAGGTCTGGCGCGAGGCCATGCTCAACCGCGACTTCGTGCTGAGCCGCTGGCAGAGCGCGCTGACCGAGGGCATCCACCTGCTCGGCGAGGACTCCCCCGCCAGCGCCCGGCTCGGCGAATCGCTGCACTTCTTCACCTTCCTGCGCCGTGAGATGCCCGCCCTGCTGGAGCGCTACAACCGCGAGCGCGCGGAGGCCCTCGCCTTGGAGGGCGCCCTGGAGGGCGCTCAGCCCAGCCAGCCCGGCCGGACCAGCCCGGACTCGTAGGCCAGCACCACCAGCTGCGCCCGGTCGCGCGCGCCCAGCTTCACCATCGTGCGGCTGACGTGCGTCTTCGCCGTCAGCGGGCTGACCACCAGCCGGCCGGCGATCTCCTCGTTGGTCAGGCCCAGGCCCACCAGCGCCAGCACCTCCCGCTCGCGGTCCGTCAGCCGCGCGAGCGAGGCGGGCTGCTCGGGCTCCTTCGAGCGCGCGGCGAACTCCGCGATCAGTCGGCGCGTCACCCCTGGCGACAACAGCCCGTCCCCCGCGTGCGCGGCCCGCACCGCGCGCACCAGCTCGGCCGGCTCGGTGTCCTTGACCAGGAACCCGGCCGCGCCCGACCGCAGCGCCTCGAAGACGTACTCGTCCAGCTCGAAGGTGGTCAGCACGACGACCTTGGTGTCGGCCAGCGCCGGATCGGAGCAGATCCGCCGGGTGGCGGCGAGACCGTCCAGCTCGGGCATGCGGATGTCCATCAGCACCACGTCCGGCACCAGCTCGCGGGCGCGCGCCACCGCCGCGACGCCGTCGTCGGCCTCGGCGACGACGGTGATGTCCGCCTGTGCGTCGAGCAGGGCGCGGAAGCCCGCGCGCACCAACTGCTGGTCGTCGGCGAGCAGAACCCGGATCACGTCGTCAGCCTCCTAGGCATCCTGTGCCTGCAACGGTAGTTGGGCGTGGACGCGGAACCCACCCGACGCCGTGGGCCCCGCCTCGACGGAGCCGCCGAGCGCGCTCGCCCGCTCCCGCATCCCCACCAGCCCGGCACCGCTGCCGCCCGCACGGGCACCGCCCGTGGTGGAGGCCGGGCCCGGATCCTGGAGGGTGAGCAGCAGCCGGCCCTCGGTGCGGAAGTCGAGGATGACCTCCGTACTGCGGGCCGAGGAGTGGCGCAGCACGTTCGTCAGCCCCTCCTGCACGATCCTGAAGGCGGCCAGGCCCACGCCCGACGGCAGCGGGCGCTCCCTCCCCTCGCGGCGGACGGTGACGGTCAGCCCCGCGGCGGCTGCCTGAAGCACCAGCTCGTCCAGCCGGCCCAGGTCCGGCGCGGGGCTGCGCGGCGCGGCGGACGGTCCCGGCCCCCGCCACCGCCCCGGTCCCGGCCCCGGGCCCGGGCCGGTGGACGCCGTCGGGGACCGCAACGAGCCGAGGACCTGGCGGACCTCGCCGAGGGCCTGCTTGCTGGTGTCCTTGATGGTCCGCAGCGCCGTCCGCGCCTGCTCGGGATCGTCGTCGATCAGCTCCAGGGCCACCCCCGCCTGCACGTTGATCAGCGAGATGCTGTGCGCGAGCACGTCGTGCAGCTCCCTGGCGATGGCGAGCCGCTGCTCGTCCGCGACGCGCGCCTCCCGTTCCTCACGGGCCAGCCGCCACTGCCGTCGCTGCTCGACCCGCGTCCGCATCAGCTCCGCGGCCGCCACAACCACCAGCAGCCAGGCCAGCAGCCCCAGCTCGACGGGCCAGCTCAGCGCGTGCGTGAAGGAGTTGGCCAGGACGTGCGCGACGTACAGGGTCCCCAGGCTGATCCACGCCGCGCGCCGCCGTCCGGCCATCACGGCCGTCACGTACCCGATGACGACGCTGAGCACGATCGGCCCGTACGGGTAGCGCAGCAACAGGTACGCCCCGGCGACGGCCGCCGTCCCGGCGCACACCTGCACCGGCCACTGCCGCCTGACCAGCAGCAGCGCGGGCCCGGCCAGCAGCAGCACCGTCGCCAGCGCGTCGAGCGGCCGCGTGGTCCCGCCCGTGTGGTGGCGCGCGACCGCGTGCGTGCCGACGACCTGGACGAACGCGACCAGGACCGGCAGCAGGAACAGCGGACGCGAGCGGCGCCTGCGGAATCTCATACGGGAACGGTATGCCGGTTGATCGTCCGTCCGCGTCCCCTCGGCGCGGTGGGGTCACCTACTCCCCCGGGAGTAGCCCCGAGCAGTGGCCGATCAGTGGCCAGGTCAGTGGCCGGTCAGTGGCCGGTCAGCGCGCGGTCAGCGTTCCCCCGGAACGTAGGGCTCATCGCCGGACGACACGCGGCCGGCGGAAAACGGGAGGACCGCGAGAGATGAACACCCAGAGCACCCAGCAGCCCCTGGCGCACAAGACGGCCCTGGTCACCGGCGGCTCCCGCGGCATCGGCCGCGCCATCGCCCTGCGCCTGGCCGCGGACGGCGCGCACGTGGCCGTCCACTACGGCTCGGACGAGGCGGCGGCGAAGGAGACGGTCGCCCGGATCGAGGCCGCGGGTGGCAGCGCGTACACGGTCCAGGCGTCGTTCGGGACGGAGGGCGCGGTGGACCGGCTCTTCGACCAGCTGGACACGGACGAGGGACTGGACATCCTGGTCAACAACGCCGGGATCGGCTCCGCGCACGGCATCGCCGAGGTCACGGAGGCGGAGCTCAACCGCCTGCTCGCGGTGAACGTGACCACCCCGCTGCTGGTCGTCCAGCGCGCGCTGCCGCTGCTGCGGGACGGCGGCCGGATCGTCAACATCGGCTCGGTGGCGAGCCGGATGGCGGTCCCGCTCCAGATCGGCTACACGGCCAGCAAGGCCGCGCTCGAGTCGCTCGCTCCCACCCTGGCCCTCGAACTCGGCGCCCGGGGCGTCACCGTCAACACGGTCGCCCCCGGCGTGATCCGCACCGACATGACGGCGCACTTCCTCGCCGTCCCCGAGCTCGCGGCGGGCATCGAGTCCGTCGCCTGCCTGCGCCGCATCGGCGAGGTCGCCGACGTCGCGGACATCGTCGGCTTCCTCGCGAGCGACCAGGCCCGCTGGATCACCGGCCAAACCCTCGACGCCTCCGGCGGCACCTGGCTCGGCCCGATCCAGGCGCCGTAGGCGCCTTCAGGGGCGCCAGGCTCTGGGGGTTACCGACGTGTGAGAAATGCGATGGTCTGGCGGGCGAGGCCGTATTCGCGGGAGAGGCGGGCGAAGGTCGTGTGCCCCTGGGTGACGCGGGCGAAAGCCCGCCACGCCGGGCGGAAGGTGAGGACCGCCGCATGGAACGCGGCCGGGCGGCGTTCGAACGCGGAAAGCATCTTGCGGCCGACCCGCATCTCCTCCCCCAGCCCCGCACGGATGTCGAACGTGTAGCCCAGCGCCTCCCGGCGGACGCCCGCCTCGCCGGCCGCCGAGGCCATCCGCGCCGCCCACTTGCCGGCCAGTCGGCCGGACCGCAGCGCGTACGAGATGCCCTCACGCGTCCACGGCTCCAGCAGGCCCGCCGCGTCGCCCGCGACCAGCACACGGCCGCGGAACAGCGGCGACTCCTCCGCGCGGCAGCGCGTGAGGTGGCCGGACTCGACACTCGGCTCGAAGCCGGCCAGCCCCAGGCGCTGGACGAAGTCCTTGAGATAGGCGCGCGTCTCCGTGCCCTTGCCGCGGGCCGAGATGACGCCGACCGTCAGGCTCTCGCCCTTCGGGAAGACCCACCCGTAGGAGCCCGGCAGCGGCCCCCAGTCGAGCAGGACCCGGCCGCGCCAGGTCTCCGCGACGGCGGGCGGGACCGGGATCTCGGCCTCCAGGCCCAGATCCACCTGGTCGAAGACGACGCCGACGTGCGCGCCGACGCGTCCCGCGCTGCCGTCCGCGCCCACCACGGCCCGCGCCCGTACGACGCGGCCGTCCTGCAGCGCGACCAGCGCCAGGCCGCCCTCGGCCTCCTCCGGCTGGGTCACGCCGGTGACGGTGACGCCGGTGACCAGCGTCGCGCCCGCCTTCTCGGCGGCCTGCACCAGACCGTGGTCGAACTCGTCACGGTTGACCAGGCCGAAGAGCATCCGCTTCGAGCGGCGTGTGCGCTCGTACCGGCCCTCGAGGGTGAAGGTGATGGCGTGGACACGGTCCTTGAGCGGCAGCGTGAAGCCGGGCGGGAGCGAGTCGCGCGAGGGGCCGATGATGCCGCCGCCGCAGGTCTTGTAACGGGGCGGAGCCGCCTTGTCGAGCATCAGCACGCGCGTCGCCCCGGCGTCCGCCGCTGCGTAGGCCGCCGACGCTCCGGCCGGGCCCGCGCCCACGACGACGACGTCCCAGACGCCGCCGAGCTCGTCCTCGAGCGCGGCCGGCTGCGCATCCGACCGGATTTCGATGTCATCTGCGCCAGGGCGCGGGTTCTCGCTCACGATCGGTCATATTACTGGCGCGTCCCCCTCGCAGCGCGGACAGCGCCCACCCGGCCGCGCCCAGCGCGGCGCCCGCGCCGCCGCCGAAGGTGACGGCGCCGACGAGGTCGTTCCCGCTCATCCGCCGACCGGCGTGTCGCGCCCGGTCCCGCCACAGCCGGTGGACCGCACCGAGCACGGTCGCTCCCGCGACAACGGCATGCCCCCGCGCTCTCGCCACCTGCGGCGGCGTCGCCGCAGGTGGCGCGGCGGCGAGCGACCGGTGGGCGGCCACGCCCAGGACGGCCAGGCCTGCGGCCGAGGTCGTCCACTGCAACGCCTGGTAGACAGGCATCCGTCCCCCGATCCGGTGCCCGAGCGCGGGCCAGTGGCGTTCACCCCAACGACCGTGGTGCGTGAACGCGTCCCACCCCACATGGGTGAACGCCCCGATCGCCGCTGACGCCACGAACCACGCGGCGTCGGCGGCCCCGAGGTCATCCGGCTTCCGCGCGGGGGCGGTCATCGCGTCGACCTTGCCGGCGAGGGGCGGCGGCAGCAGCGCCACGACGGGCTCGCGCAGCACCCCGTACCAGGCCCCGGCGAGCGCGACGGCGAGGGCGACGTCGAGCGTCGGGACCGCCCAGCCACGGTGGGTGAGCCGTCCGAGGCCGTAGGTGCCGGGAAGCGGACTGTCGAGAAAGAACGGCAGATCCGGCGCGAGGGACCCGGCCACCAGGCCGGTCGCGATCAGCGGGCCCCGCCCGCGCCCGTCACGCAGCAGCGGCAGCACGGCAGCGGGGTGACTGAAGGTGAACGGCACGCGTTCCATCCTGACATGTCGGCTGGGTCGCTCATGGGCGCAGTCGCCCTGTCCAGGGGCGCGGGGCTCTGGGTATATGCGCCTCCCCCCAGCCTCCGGCCGGGAGGTGCCCTGCGTGGTCGCGAGCAACCACCGGCGTGCGTATGGCCCTGCACGCCCCGGACCATCCGCACGTGGGTGGCTTGTCGCGCCCCGCAGGGGGCACCTCCCGGCCGAAGGCTGGGGGAGGAGCCGCAGGTCAGCAGGGCCTCGCGCCCCTGGGTGAGGCAACCACAGGCGGTAGCACGGGTGACCCGCTCGGGCCCAGGCAGGGGGCACCTCCGGCCGAAGGCTGGGGGAGGAGCCGTGGATCGGCACCACCCCGCGCCCCTGGGTGGTCCAGCTGGCTGCGGGAGCGAAGGTCAGCGCCGCTTGCCCGCCTCCAGGTAGGCGACAGCGCCCGAGCGGCGCGCGGCGAGGGCCGCGCGGAGGCGGGAGGCCTTGGGCGGGGCGAGGTGGGTGTCGAAGTCCGCCGGGGCGACGAAGCGCCAGGCGCGCAGTTCCGCGGCGGGCAGGGTGAGCGCGGCCCGGGCCGCGGGGGTGAGGACGCCGGCGTCGAAGACGAGGCGGAGGCCGCCGCTGCGGGGGCCCCGCTTGGGTTCCCAGTCGACGACGAGGAGCGTGAGCTCGTCCGCGCGGAGGGTGATGCCGAGTTCCTCCGCCGCCTCGCGCACCGCCGCCGCCGAGGGCGACTCGCCGGTCTCGACGACGCCGCCCGGGAACTCCCAGCCCGGCTTGTAGACCGGGTCGACCAGGAGGACCCGGTCCGCCTCGTCGAAGAACAGGACCGCCGCGGCGACGGTGTCGCCGTTGGCCACCGGGTCCTGGACGATGGGGACGCGGGCCGTCCCCGCCCGGACCACCGCGAGGACCCGCTCGGCCGCCTGGCGTGGCGTCAGCTCCGCCGTGTCGAGGACGGCCGCGTCCTCGCGCAGCCACGGGAGGGCGCCCGCGTAGACGTCGAGGTGGGCCAGGCGCCAGGCGCGGGCGGCGCGTTCGACGTCGTCCGTCTCGATGCGCCTGCGCAGAACCGTTTCCTCAGCGTGCAGCACGACATGGTGGACATCGATGCGCCTCGACGCGAGCGTGCCGAATATCTCGTCGCGGTAGTCCTGGCGGTGCAGCGCCATCGGGACGAGCAGCGGCGCGCCCTCGCCGAGCTCCGCGCGGAGCGCGGTGAGGGCGTCGGGGACGAGGCGGCGCCAGGTCACCAGGTCCTGGAAGTCGGTGAGCCCGGCCAGCGCCTCGGCGGGGAGCAGCCGGTCACGGAGCAGGTCGCCGATGGACTCGGGGTCGAAGATGTGGGACCCGGGAAGCAGCCGCTGGAGCTCGCGCACGGTCGTGGTCTTACCCGCGCCGAACGCGCCGTTGAGCCAGACGATCACATGTCCCCCACCGGATTCGCAGCTGGACGGGCCGCTTGATCGTACGACGAACCCCGCGTCCCGGGGTGGGGCGCGGGGTCCGGTGGTGCGGTGGGGTGAGGGGGGTCAGCCCTTGCGGGCGTTG
>NZ_JBGCCA010000024.1:0-140285 GCF_041261265.1 Streptacidiphilus sp. MAP12-33 | reverse complement strand
GGCCGCTGGCGGACCCCCGCCCCCCCCCCCGGGGGGCCCCCCCCCCGCGGGGGGGGGGGGGGGGGGCCGGGGGTGGGGGGGGGGGGGGGGGCCCCCCGCCCCCCCCCGCCCCGGGCCTCCAGCCTCGCGAGGCTGCTGATGATGCCTCAGGACTTCGGCATCAGCACGGTGTCGACGATGTAGACGGTCGCGTTGGCCGTGTGGACGTCGCCGCAGACGACCATGGAGGTGCCGTTGACGGTGAACTGCTCACCGGAGCCGGTGACGGTCAAGGTGCTGCCCTCGAGCGTCTTGTGGGTGCCCGCGAACTGGCTCGGGCTGAGCTGGCCGGGCACGACGTGGTAGGTCAGGATCTTGGTGAGCTCCGCCTTGTTGGCCAGCACGGAGTTGAGCGTGGCCGAGGGGATCTTCGCGAAGGCGGCGTTGGTCGGCGCGAAGACGGTGATGTCCTTGGCCGAGTTGAGGGTGTCACCCAGCCCCGCCTTGCCCACGGCGGTGACCAGGGTGGACAGCGCCGGGTTGTGCGAGGCGGCGGTGGCCACCGGGTCCTGCGCCATCCCGGAGAAGCTGCCCGGACCGGTCGACGGCACGGACGCGCACGCGGAGCCGAACGGCGTCATCGACGAGCCCGACGGCATCGCGGAGTCGGACATGGAAGCGCTGCTCGCGGCCGCGGCCGGGGCGGCTGCGGCGTTGCTGGTGGAGCCGCTGCTGCACGCGGAGAGCGTCACAGCGAGGAGCCCGGCCGCGGCGGCGGCGACGAGTGCGGTGGCCTTGGAGGTCACTGCCATGAGGATCACGTCCTTGTTCCTGGTTCGGTGGAGTGGAGGGGTTGTGGGCGTTCAGGTGACGGTGACGACGGTGCTGTGCCAGCCCGTCGCACCGGAGGGGAAGGGCGGGGTGCGGGTCTGCGGCTGGACGGCGCCGGTGCCGTCGGTGGCGCGGACCTCGAGGGTGTGCGGGCCGGAGGAGGCGGCGCTGGTGTCCCAGGTCCAGCTCCACTGCCGCCAGGTGTCCGGGCCGACGTCGGTGGCCAGGCGCGCCTCCTGCCACGGCCCGCCGTCGACGCGGACCTCGACGGCCGCGACGCCCCGGTGGGTGGCCCAGGCGGTGCCCGCGACGGTGACCTCGCCGGGCGGGACGCTTGCGAGCGGGGAGGGGACCTCGATGCGGGAGGCGGTCTTGACCAGGCCGGTGCGGTCCCAGCCGCGGTGGACCCAGTACGGGTCGAGGCCCGCGAAGGTGGTGACCTCGAGGTCGACCAGCCACTTGGTAGCCGAGGTGTAGCCGTACAGGCCCGGCACGAGGGAGCGGCAGGGGAAGCCGTGGGCGACCGGCAGCGGCTCGCCGTTCATGCCGACCGCGAGGAGCGCGGGGCGGCCGTCGAGGAGCAGGTCGATCGGGGTGCCGATGGTCATGCCGTCGGCGGAGCGCCCCACCAGCTGCTGCGCGCCGCGCTGGACGCCGGCGGCGCGCAGCAGGTCCGGCAGGGAGGCGCCGAGCCAGCGGGCGGTGCCGACGTAGGGGCCGCCGACCTCGTTGGAGACGCAGGACAGGGTGTAGTCGAGCTCGTGCAGGGGTCGCCGCAGGAGTTGGTCGAAGGTGAGCTCGACGGGGTGGTCGACCATGCCGTGGACGCGCAGGGTCCAGGTGGAGGGCGGCACCTGGGGCAGTGTCAGGGCGGTGTCGACGCGGTAGAAGCCGGAGTTCTGGGTGGTGAAGGAGCTCAGGCCCGCGACGGGCGGGTGCGCGGAGGCGGGCACGGGGGGCAGTGATGTGACGGGCGCCGGCAGGCGCAGGGCTGCGCGGGCCTTGGAGACGTTGTAGCGGGCGGCGCTCAGGGCGCGCGCGGCGGTCTCGGCGAGCGCGGCACCGGCCGCGGTGGCCGCGAGGGCGACCAGGAAGCCGCGCCGCCCGATGCCCCGCGGAGCGGCGCCGGATGCGGGGGGCGCGCCCGGCCCGGAGGGCGGGGCGCCTTCGGCGCCGGACGGCGCGGGAGCAGGGGCCTGCCCGGCCGCGTCGCCCGAAGGCGCGGACCCCGAGGAACGGGCGTGCTCGGCGCCGCGTCGCGCGGCCGGAGACTGCGCGCTGGACCCGGCCCGGTGGTGGAGGCGGACCAGGACGATCAGGACGGCGGCGCCTGCGAGGCCCGCGAGGACGGACGGGAGCAGCGCCTGGTCGTGGGAGGAGGCCGCCCACATGCCGAGCCCGGCGAAGAGGGCGAAGACCGCGACCCCCGCCCACAGCCGCCGCAGCGCGAGCAGTCCGGCCGCGACGGCCAGGACGGCCATGGTCGCGTAGATCCCGGACAGCAGCACGGTCTTGTCGTGCGTGCCGAAGTGCTGCACCGCCCATTCCTTGAGCGGCGTCGGCGTCAGGTCGATCGCGGAGGAGCCGACGGCGAGCACCGGAGCACCGGCGGGACCGGTGAAGGCGGCGACGAGGTCGCCGACCGTCAGGGCTGCCGCGGCGACCGCCAGGCCGATCGCGGCTCCCGTCACTGCGGTGCGAAGTACTCTCACGCCCTGCATTCGGGTCTGCCGACCGTGCGGATGGGTCTGCCTCCGCTTTCGCCCGACTTTCACCCGTCCGAGGGAGGCGTCTGCCTCGAACACCAGGTGTCCACACCTGTAGGGGAAGCGAGGCGAGTCCGATGGCACACAAGAGCCCCGCTCTGCGCAGTGAGCTGACCGCCGTCCTGATCACCGGGCCGTGCCGGCCTGCCCGGCTGGACCTGCGCTACGACCCCGACGAGGGGTTCGCGGTCGTGCTGCGGATCCGCGCCGCGATCGTCGAGGCCGAGCCCTTGCCCACCAGCTGGCGGCTGTCCCGGGACCTGCTGGACGAGGGCCTGCGCACGCCGGCCGGGATCGGCGACGTCCGCGTCCGCCCGCTCTCGGAGGACTGGACCCTGATCGAGCTGCTGCCGCCCGGCGTGCGGGCCGTGCTCGTCGTCAGCGCCGTGGACCTGCGGCGCTTCCTCGGCGAGACGTTCCGCCTGGTGCCGCGCGGGGAGGACGGCTGCGCCGTGGACTGGGACGCCGCGCTGCGGGCGCTGGGCGCCTGAGCCGCCGCCGCGCGACGTGTGGCCGAGGTGCCCGTTCGATGCCGGCGTGGGAGGCATGTCCGTCGCAATAAGCAACCTTTGGTTGCGCATCACCATGGGCCGATCTACAGTGATAAGCAACCAAAGGTTGCACGAGTGAGGAGCAGCGCGATGGAGTACGGCAGCATCGAGCGGGAGATCCACGTCGACGCCTCGCCCGAGGTGGTCTACGAAGTGGTCAGCACGCCGGAACACCTCGCCGGCTGGTGGCCGGACGAGGCCGAGCTCGAGCCAGGGGTCGGCGGCGCCGGAACCTTCCGCTTCGGCGACAGCGCGTCGCCGGACCGCCACGTCGAGCTGGTGACCGTCGTCGAGGCGGACCCGTACCGGCGGTTCTCCTTCCGCTGGGTCTACGACGAGGGCGTGACCGCCGCGGTCGGCAACTCCCTGCTGGTGACGTTCGACCTGCTGCCCACCCACGCGGGCACGCTGCTGCGGATGACGGAGACGGGCTTTCGCGAGCGGGGCTGGGAGGCGGCCAAGCTGGAGGCGCTGTACCGGGACCACGTCAGCGGCTGGGACTACTACCTGCCACGCGTGGCCCCCTACGTCACCAAGCTGGTGTCGGCGCCGTGAGCACCGTCATCGACGACGAGCTGTGGTCCGCCGTCGGCGACCCCATCCGCCGCCGGATGCTCGACCAGTTGCTCGCCGACGGCCGCGGCACCGCGACCTCGCTGAGCGAGCGGCTGCCGGTCACCCGGCAGGCCGTCGCCAAGCACCTCGGCGTACTGGACCGGGCCGGCCTGGTCCACGCCACGCCCGAGGGGCGGGAACGCGTGTACGCGGTCGACGAGGCGCAGTTCGCCCGCGCCGTCGCTCAGCTCGCCTCCGTCGGGGCGGCCTGGGACGCACGACTGCGCCGCATCAAGACCATCGCCGAGGCGATCCAGCGCACCCGCGACGCGGTCGCCCACCAGAACGCCCCGGACAGCCGGGGCACCCACGTCGATCCGGACGCCCGCGAGAACCGCGCGGCCAGGGCCGAGCCCGAGAACTGAACCGGTGCCCCTCAGCCGCCCGCGCAGGCGGCGCGGCCGGACCGGCGCCCGCACGAGAAGGAGTAGCGACATGGCCGACATCCTGCACCGCATCGGTGCCACCACCACCCCCGAGCGCGTCTACGACGCCCTCACCACCGTCGACGGGCTGGCCGCCTGGTGGACGGAGGACACCCACGGCGACGGCGAGCCCGGTGGGGTGCTCCAGTTCCGGTTCCCCCAGGGCGGGTTCGACATGAAGGTGCTGGAGACCCGGCCGAAGGAGCTGGTGCTCTGGGAGGTCGTGGACGGGCCCGAGGAGTGGCTCGGCACGCGGGTGCGGTTCGACCTCAAGCAGGCCGACGACTACACCATCGTGCTGTTCCGTCACGAGGGTTGGCGCGAGCCGGTGGAGTTCATGTACCACTGCAGCACCAAGTGGGGCACATTCCTGATGAGCCTCAAGCAGCTGCTGGAGACCGGCCAGGGCGACCCGTCCCCGCGCGACGTCCGGATCAGCGACTGGCACTGAACGCCGCACCACGGGCGCACACCCCGGCGAGGGCAGCTCGCGGCGAGGGCCGCGGGCTGCCCTCGCCGTTTCCGCCGCCGCTCGCACGGCATTGCCGGTGCTGCGTGCCAGACTGCGTACAGCCCGAGGGGCCATCGCCAACCTCGCCAACCTCACCGGCGGACTGGTCGTCGACCGAGGCCGGGGGCGGGTCCGGGCGCTGCAAGCCGGTACCCGGACTCGCCCCACCGCCCACCGCCCACTGCCCACTGCCCACTGCCCGGGCCAGGGGAACGGCGGCTGAGGTCCGGTCAGCAGCGGGGAGTATTCGATTGCCCGGCGCCGGACGGGTCTGCGACGCTCGGCCGCATGTTCTCGCGACGCAACCGCCGTACCTCCTCGTCCGACCAGCCCGCCACTCCCACCTTCGGATCCCCCGAGGTGACCGAGGCCTGGGAGCTCCTGAACGCCGGGGACGTCGCCGGTTCGCTGCGCAGGCTGCGGTCCTGCGCCGAGAGCGCACCGCTCGTCGAGCTCGCCCAGGTGACCGGTCGCGCCGCGGCCGCGGCCGGGTTCGAGGACCTGCGGGACGCGGCGGCCAAGGTCGTCGCCGACGCGCAGGACGGTCCGGCGCTGTACGACTTCGGCTACGCCTGCATCGAGCGCGGCGTCGGCTACCTGGCGGTCCCCGCGCTGCGCGAGGTCGTCCGCGCCCACCCGCAGGCCCTCGGACCGCGCCGGGAGCTCGTCGCCGCCTACGAGGATCAGGACCGCCACGGCGAGGCCGTGGACCTGCTGCTGCCGCACGAGGCGGAGCTGGACGACTGGCCGGACCGCTACCTGCTGGTGTTCAACGCCGTCACCTCCGGCCGGCTGGACCTCGCCGAGCAGCAGTTTGCCCGGCTCGGCGCCCCGGCGGAGGAGATGTGGGAGCCGGTCCACGCGCGCGTCGGCCACGTCATGACCCGCGGCGCCGCGGTGCGCGCGACCGCCGCGGCGCCGCTGGACGGCACGGACCTGCGCGGCTGGCAGTACGTGCTGCGCGGCTCGCTGCTCGGCCACCTGTCGCCGTTCGGTTTCGACGCCGGGATGCACGGCCGCTACGCCTACCTCCAGGACTCGTTCGCCACCTGCCGGGCCGGGATCGAGCGGCTGCGGCTGGCGCTGGAGGCGACCGGGCAGCGCCCCACGAGCGTCTCGCTGCTGCCCGACCGGGCGAGCCGGATCCTCGGCCTGGCCGCCGCCGAACTGCTGGGCCTGCCGGCGGTCCCGTTCACGGCCGAGCGCGAGCAGACGGTCGTGGTGGCCTACGACCTGACCGCACTGCTGGCGCCGGAGGCGCCCGACGAGGGCGTCGAGGCGCTGCGCGCGCTGGTCCCGCGCACGCCCGGCCAGATCCTCCACGAGCACGCCAGCTGCTGGACCGACACCCCGGCGGTGACCGCCGACTCCGTGGGCCTGCTGGCGCAGACGGTCGTGGCGCCCTGGGGCGAGCGGCTCCAGGGACGCGCCGACGGCTCCGGCGTGGACCGCCTCCCGGCCGACGAGCGGCCGGAGGCGGAGCTCGCGGCGGAGATCGTCGCCGCCTCCGCGGAACCCGACGCCGGCGACGGCGCCACCCCGCCCGACCCGGACCCCGCGTTCGCGGCCTTCGCCGCGGCCATGGCCCCGACGTGGCTCCAGGGCCACCGCGACCGCGTCCGCGCCATGGGCCCGGTCCCGAGCTCCCGCTTCAGCTGACCGTCCGACCGTCCGACCGTCCGGCCGCCGAGAAGCCCCGCGGGTGTCGGCCGAGCGACACGTCGTCGCCGGCCCCGGCGCGCGCCGGGGCTTCAGGTCGCCGCGAAGGGCATCAGGGCGATCGGGGCGGTCGTCGGGTGGAGGGAGCCGCCGGAGGGTTCGACGGTGATCCCCATGCCGGAAGCGGGCCCGATCGGGCCCTTGAGCAGGATGGTCTGGTCGGCGGCGCCGGGGGCGACCAGACCGGCCGGGCGCATCACGCCCGCGTCGTTGAACCAGAGCTGGTAGGTCTTGCCGGTGGGCAGTTGCGGCAGACCTGGGGTCAGGAAGACGGCACGGTTCTGGCTGCGGGAGCTGACGAGGGTGGCGCTGGTGCCCTGGCCCGCACCGCCGACGGAGCCGACGACGGCGTGGGCGTCGGGTGCGGACAGGACGGCGGCGATCTCGGCGGTCTGTGCCTGTGCCTGCTGGGCCTGCTGGTGGGCGTCCTGGGCGCGCTCGTACTGCCAGGCGGCGACACCGCCCAGCCCCACGGCGGCGGCGATGCTCGCGGCCAGCGCGAAGCGGGCGCCGCGCCGGACACGGGAGACGGGCGCGGGCGGCCGCGGCGCGGGCAGCTCGACCTTGGGCGGCTCCTGCCGCACCTCGGCGATGCGGGCGAGCACCTGCTGCTTCATCGCGGCGGGCGGGGGCTGGGAGGCGGCGAAGGCCAGGCGGGCGCTGGTGGCCAGGAACTCCGCGACCTCCACCGCGCAGCTCTCGCAGTCGGCCAGGTGGGCCTCGAAGGCGTGTCGTTCGTCCTCGTCGAGGGCGCCGAGCGCGTAGGCGCCGGCGAGCATGTGCAGGTCCGCGGCGGTCATGCCGTCACCCCCAGGCAGTCGCGCATGCGAATCAGGCCGTCGCGCATCCGCGCCTTGACCGTGCCGAGCGGCACGGCCAGCAGCTCCGCGACCTCGCGGTAGGTCAGACCCCGGTAGTAGGCCAGCACCACCGACTCGCGCTGCATCTGCGTCAGCGCCTGGAGGCAGCGGCGCACGTGCTCGCGCTCCAGTCGGCGGTCGACGGCCTCGCTGACCTCGTCGTAGGCGGGGGTCTGCTCCAGCAGGGCCGCCTTGTGCTCGCGGTCGGTGGCGGCCTGGGCGCTGCGCACCCGGTCGACCGCGCGCCGGTGCGCGATGGTCAGCACCCAGGCGAGCGCGCCGCCCTTGTCGGGGCGGAAGCGCGCGGCGGTGCGCCAGACCTCGACCAGCACCTCCTGGGCGACCTCCTCGGACTGGGCCGGGTCCCGCAGGACACTGCGGACAATGCCGAGCACGGGCGCGGCGATGTGGTCGTAGAGGGCGGCGAACGCGTCCTGGTCGCCCTTGGCGACCTGGAGCAGCAGCTCGTCCGGGCGTTGCCCCGGTGCCGGTGGCGTGCCGAGGAACGTCGGCTCGGAGCCGTCGCCCCTTCTGGTGCTGTGCGGTCCGTCCACGGCGCTCCCACATCCCCTTGGGTTCTGCGCGCCCGCCCCGGCGGGTGCACGTCCATCCTCTTGCTCCTTCTTCCCTCTTGCTCCTTCTTCGCAGCCGCGCGGCACTCGGACGGGTGGCGCGGGCGGATTTCTTCTCCGACCACCCATCCGGGTGCGTGGCGGCTCCGAATCACCGGTGTCGAGGCGGTCGGGTCACGAGACGCGGAGGTCCGTGGTGGAGCGGGAACAGGTCGCGGTGGTGGGCGGCGGGGTGGCCGGGCTGACCGCCGCCCACGTGCTGCGACGCAGGTACGACGTCACGCTGTACGAGGCGGACGAGAGGCTGGGCGGCCACGCGCACACCCACGACGTGGTGGACGGGCGCGGGGTGCTGCAGCGTGTCGACACCGGGTTCCTGGTGCACAACGGGCGCACCTATCCGACGCTGCTGCGGCTCTTCGCGGAGCTGGGCGTGGTCACGCAGGACTCCGAGATGAGCATGTCGGTGCGGTGCGAGGGCTGCGGCCTGGAGTACGCGGGGGCGAGGGGACCGCGCGGCCTGTTCGCGCAGCCCCGGCGGGCCGCCGACCCTCGCTATCTGCGGATGCTCGCGGAAGTGCCGGTCTTCCACCGCCGGGCGAGGGCGCTGCTGGCGGCGCCGCAGGACGCGGCGGAGCCGACCGTGGGCGAGTTCGCGCGGCGGCACGGGTTCTCCGACTACTTCGTGGCGCACTTCCTGACGCCGGTGGTCTCCGCGGTGTGGTCGTGCCCGGGTGAGGTCGCGCTCGGCTACCCGGCCCGCTACCTGTTCCGGTTCCTTCAGCACCACGGGATGCTGTCGGTGACCGGCTCGCCGACCTGGCGCACCGTCACCGGCGGCTCGCAGGAGTACGTGCGCCGGATCGCCAAGCAGCTGCACCGGGTGCGTACCGGCGCGCCCGTGACCCGGGTCGTGCGGCACGGGGGCGCCGGCGTCGAGGTCGAGGACGCGACGGGAACGGTTCTCCCCTACCGGGCCGTCGTGCTGGCCCTGCACCCGCACCAGTCGCTGGCCGTGCTGGACGGGCCGAGCGCCGCCGAGCGGGAGGTCCTGGGCGCGTTCCGCTACTCCCGCAATCCGGCGCTGCTGCACGGCGACGCCTCGGTGCTGCCGCGCAGCAGCGCGGCGCGCGCCTCGTGGAACCACCTGCTGCCCGCGTGCGACGCGGACGCCGGGGCGGTCCAGGTCTCCTACGACCTGAACCGGCTGCAACGTCTGGACACCCCCGACCGCTACCTGGTGACCCTCAACGGCGCCGCGCTGGTGGATCCGGCGACCGTGCTGGAGCGGATGGACTACGAACACCCCGTCTACACGGTCGAGTCCGTGGCCGCGCAGGCACGGCTGCCCGAACTCAACACCTCCGTCTGCGCGTTCGCGGGCGCGTGGCACGGCTGGGGCTTCCACGAGGACGGCTGCCGCTCCGGGGTGGCGGCGGCCGCCGCACTGGGGGTGGACTGGTGAGCACGGCCTCACGACCGCGGTCGGCCCGCCCCGCAGGGGGCGCGGCCGGCGGCGCCGCGTGCGCCGACGGATCAGCACACGCTGACGCGACGCACGGCACGGCAGCCCCGGTCGGAGCGGCACATGCGAACGCGGCGCGGGCGGGCTCGGCACGCGCCGCGGGCGTGGCCCCGGCCGGCGGTGCGACGCCGCCCGGCGGTGCGACGCTGTACGAGAGCCGGGTGCGCCACGTCCGCACGGCGCGGCAGCGCTACGCGCTGGACCACCGCACCAGCTACTGGCTCGTCGACGTCGACCGCCTCCCCCGTCTGCCGCGCGCGCTGCGGCCACTGGCCGGCTTCCGCGCCCGTGACCACTTCGACGGCCGAGGGCCGACCCTCCGGGCCGGGCTGGAGCGCTTCCTCGCCGGGCAGGGCGTCGCGCCCGCGACCGGGCGGGTGCTGATGCTCGCGCAGGCGCGGGTGCTGGGCTACGTGTTCAACCCGCTGTCGGTGTACTGGTGCCACGACGGCGAGGGCACACTGCGGCACGTCGTCGCCGAGGTGCACAACACCTACGGCGAGCGCCACGCCTACCTGCTCGGCCCGGAGGCCGCCCGGCACGCGGGCGCCGACAAGGCCTTCTACGTCTCCCCGTTCCTGCCCGTCGCGGGCCGCTACCGGATGCGGCTGCCCGTCCCCGACGGGCGCCTGGACCTGACGGTGCAGCTCGACGTCGACGGCGCCCGGGCGCTGACCGCCACCGTCCGGGGCGTCGGCCGCCCCTACACCGCCCGACGGCTCGCCCTGGCCTCGCTGCGGCACCCGCTCGCCCCGCTCGCGGCCTCGCTCGCCATCCGCATCCACGGCATCCGCCTGTACCTGCGCAAACTGCCCGTCGTGCCCCGCCCCGACCACCAGCCCCAGGAGGGCTTCCAGTGACACTGCAGCAGACCTCGACGCGCACGCCGCTCCTGCGGGACCGGCTCGATCCGCAGCGCTGGGCCGACGTCGTGCGCGTCCCGGCCAGTTCGCCGCTGCGCACCGCCATCGCCCGCGCCGTCATCCACCGCGCCCTGAGCCGGCTGCCGCTGCGGGTGACGTTCGGCGAGCGGGTCCTGGGCCGGGGCGGGCCGCTGCTGGAGGTGCACGACCCGGAGGCGTTCACGGCGCGCCTGGCCAGGGACGGCCTGATCGGCTTCGGCGAGTCCTACCAGGCCGGCGAGTGGGACGCCCCCGACCTGCCCGGCGCGCTGACGGTGATGGCCGAACAGCTGACCACCCTGGTGCCGCCCGCGTTGCAGCGGCTGCGCCGCCTGTGGGAGGCGCGGCAGCCCGCCGGGGCCCGCACCGAGGCGGCGGCACGCGGCAACATCGGCGCCCACTACGACCTGTCCAACGAGCTGTTCCGGCTCTTCCTGGACGACTCCCTCACCTACTCCAGCGCCGTCTTCACCCAGCTGCCCGCCCGCTGGGAGCAGCTGGAGCAGGCACAGCACGTCAAGATCGACCGGCTGCTGGACCTGGCCGGAGTCGGCCCCGGCAGCCGGGTGCTGGAGGTCGGCACCGGCTGGGGGGAGCTCTGCGTCCGCGCCGCCCGGCGCGGCGCCACGGTGCTGTCGCTGACGCTCTCCCAGGAGCAGCACGACCTCGCGGTGGACCGGGTGCGCGCCGCCGGGTTCGCCGACGCCGTCGAGATCCGGATGCAGGACTACCGGCGGCTGGACCCGACGCGCGACGGCCGGTTCGACGCCGTCGTCAGCGTGGAGATGATCGAGGCGGTGGGGGTCGAGTACTGGCCCGGCTACTTCCAGGCCCTGGACACGATGCTGGCACCCGGCGGCCGGGTGGCGCTCCAGGCGATCACCATGCCGCACGACCGGTTGCTGGCGACCCGGCGCACCTACACCTGGATCCACAAGTACATCTTCCCCGGTGGCATGCTGCCCTCCAACGAGGCCATCGACGAGGCCACCCGCGCCCACACCAGCCTGCGCGTCACCCTCACCGAGGGGTTCGGGGCGCACTACGCGGAGACGCTGCGGCTGTGGCGTGAGCGGTTCACCGCGCACGCCGCCGAGGTGGCGGGGCTGGGCTTCGACGAGGCGTTCCGCCGCATGTGGACGCTCTACCTCGCCTACTCCGAGGCGGGGTTCCGGGCCGGCTACCTGGATGTGCGTCAGATCCTGCTCACCCGGGAGGCGACGGCATGACCGGGACCACCGACCACGACCTCACCCCCGCCTCGGACGAACGGCGCGACCGGCGCGACCGCGCGCTGTCCGCCTCCGTGCCGCACGCCTCGGGGGCGGCGGCCCGGCTGCTGCCGCTCGTCGAGGAGCTGACCGGCACCCCGGCGCCGCTGCGGCTGCGGGCCTGGGACGGCAGCACCGCGGGCCCGGCGGGCGCCCCGACGATGGTGCTGCGCTCGCGGCGGGCGTTGCGGCGGCTGCTGTGGCAACCCGACGAGCTGGGCCTGGCCGAGGCCTATGTCAGCGGCGACCTGGAGGTGGAGGGCGATCTGCGCGAGGCGCTGCGGACGGTGCGTCAGGCCGTGGAGGCACGCGGCCTGGTGCGGCAGCGGCCCGGGGCCGGGTCGCTGGCGCGGGCCGCGCTGACCGCCGCCCGGCTGGGCGCGGTCGGTCCGCGTCCCGCAGCGCCGGGAGGGCAGGCGCGGCTGCGCGGGACGCTGCACAGCAAGGCCCGGGACCGGGCCGCGATCAGCCACCACTACGACCTGTCCAACGACTTCTACCAGCTGCTGCTGGACCCGTCGATGGCGTACTCCTGCGCCTACTGGACCGATCCCGAGCCCGGCACCGCCTCCCGCCGCACCCTGGCCGAGGCGCAGCGCGACAAGCTGGACCTGGTCTGCCGCAAGCTGGAGCTGCGCCCCGGCACGCGGCTGCTGGACATCGGCTGCGGCTGGGGGTCACTGGTCGTGCACGCCGCCCGGCACTACGGCGTGCACGCCGTCGGGGTGACGCTCGCCGCCGAGCAGGCCCTCTTCGTGCGCGAGCGGGCGCGCCGGGAGGGGCTCGGTGACCGGGTCGAGATCCGTCACCAGCACTGGCGGGACGTGGAGGCCGCGGGATTCGACGCGGTCACCTCGATCGAGATGGGCGAGCACGTGGGCGACGACCAGTACCCGGACTTCGCCCGCCTGCTGCGCCGGGCCCTGGCACCGGGCGGGCGGCTGCTGCTCCAGCAGATGTCGCGCGGCGCCCACGCACCGGGCGGGGGCGCGTTCATCGAGTCGTTCATCGCCCCCGACATGCACATGCGTCCGCTGGGCGGCACCGTCTCGCTGCTGGAGGCGGCCGGCTTCGAGATCCGCGACGTGCAGGCGCTGCGGGAGCACTACGTGGCGACGGTGGACGCCTGGCACGAGACCCTGGAGGAGCGCTGGGCGCAGGTGGTGGACCTGGTCGGGCCGGTGACGGCGCGGGTGTGGCGGCTCTACCTCGTCGGCGGTTCGCTGGCGTTCGAGCAGGGGCGGATGGGCGTCAACCAGATCCTCGCCGAGCGCCCGGCCGAGCCGACGGCGGGACCGGGGCGGCCCTCACCGAGGGCGGCACGGTGAGCGGATTCCCGTGGGCGGCGTGCGCGGTGAACCTCGGCGCGGCGGCGGGCGCCGCGCTGCTCGTGCTGCTGGTGACGTTCGCCCTCGCGCTGGCCAAAGGCGTGCACCGGATCGTCGACAGTGCGTGGGGCCTGGCGTTCGCCACCGTCGCGGTGACCTCGTGGGCCGTGGCGGCGGCGCAGGGACAGGGCGACGGCGGACGGCAGGCGCTGGTCACCGCGCTGACGGTGGTGTGGGGGCTGCGGCTGGCACTGCACATCGCCCGGCGCGGACGCGGCCACGGCGAGGACCCGCGGTACGAGCGGCTGCTGGCCAAGGCCGGTCCGGGCCGGGCCCGGCGGGCCTGGTACGCGCTGCGGATGGTCTACCTGCTCCAGGCCGCCCTGGTCTGGCTGGTGTCACTGCCGGTGCAGGCCGCCTGCTACGCGCCGCGCGGGATAGGCCCGCTCGCCCTCGCGGGCGCGGTGGTGTGGGCGGCAGGGGTCGCCTTCGAGGCGGTCGGCGACCACCAACTGCGGGTGTTCAAGGCCGATCCGGCCAACCGGGGCCGGATCATGGACCGGGGGCTGTGGGCGTGGACGCGCCACCCCAACTACTTCGGCGACTTCCTGGTGTGGTGGGGCCTGTACCTGCTGGCGTGCGTCAGCCTGCCGGTCGCCGCGGCGACGCTGGTCTCCCCGCTGGTGATGACGTTCCTGCTGACGGCCGGCAGCGGCAAGGCCCTGCTGGAGCGGCACATGGCCGACCGGCCCGGCTACGCCGCCTACCGGGCGCGCACCAGCGGCTTCCTGCCCCGCCCGCCGCGTCGCTGACCGCTGCCGTGGACGCCCGCCGGGGCGTCCGCCGGGGCATGGCGAAGCGCCGGACCGGGGTGGCTCGCCCCGCCGTTGACCGACCGTCACCGCTGATTCGGTGCCGGGCGCGGCGCGGACGGGTCGCTCCCGCCGCGTGGCGCCAGTTTCACCCAGTCAGCCCCGACCCCAGGGCCGTGAGCTGGGCTTTTCGCTCCCTGATGCGACCTCGCCGCCGATCGCGTTCAGTGATCGATGCTTGACTGACCGTTATCGCCGGGGCTTGACTGCGTTCGACCGTCGCCGCCTCGCCCCGGAACCTCTCTCCGCCTCATCGGCCTGTTCCCCGCTGGAAGTCGGCTCCACCCGGTGCCGGCGGGTCGGCACGGAGCCCGGTGACCGCGGCACCCCACGAAACCCGGAGGAACGCCCATGCCCGACTCCCCCGACACCAGCCCCTCCGACATCGGCTCACCCCTGTCACGGCGCGGCCTGATCAAGCACGCCACCGTGGCCGGTGCGGCGACCGTCGCGGCGGGCCTGGCCCTGAGCGCCGCGGCGGCCGGCACCGCCGCGGCGGCCGAGAAGACGGCCGCGGCGCCCGACCAGCGGGAGCCGGAGAAGTCCGACGAGCCGTTCATGGTCCGGGTGCTGGACCCCCACACCGGCGAGCTCGACATCTTCCACGGCCACCGGCACTACCGCGTCCACGACCGCAAGCTCGTCTCCGAGCTGCTGCGCGCGGCCCGCTGAGCCGACGCCGGACCCCCGGGGCAACCCCCGGGTCACTCCGGCCGGGGCCTCACCCCTGTTGGCCCCGGCCGGAACCCCCGCCCCTGCCTTCGCCCGATTCTCCCGCCCACCCTGCGAGGTTCGTCTTGTCCTCCCACCGCGAAGCCCCCGAGATCGCCAAGGACCCGGTCGCCGACAGCACCGACCTGTACGCGTTCGTCACTCCCGACGACCACGGGACG
Source organism: Streptacidiphilus sp. MAP12-33 (assembly GCF_041261265.1). NCBI lineage: Bacteria > Bacillati > Actinomycetota > Actinomycetes > Kitasatosporales > Streptomycetaceae > Streptacidiphilus > Streptacidiphilus sp. MAP12-33. The sequence goes on along the minus strand of NZ_JBGCCA010000024.1, from coordinate 125,665 downwards.
GTGACGCTGATCGCCAACTACATCCCGCTCCAGAGCCCCGCGGGCGGACCGAACTTCTACGAGTTCGGCGACGACGTGCTGTACGAGATCCACATCGACAACGACGGCGACGGCCGCCCCGACGTCACCTACCAGTTCCGCTTCACCACCCACCTGCGCAACCAGGACACGTTCCTCTACAACACCGGCCCGATCACCTCGCTGACCTCGCCGAACTGGAACCGCTTCCAGACCTACACGCTCACCCGGGTCGAGGCGGGCGGCCGCGAGACGGTGCTGGGCCGGGACCTGCTGTGCCCGCCGTGCAACATCGGCCCGCTGTCCACACCCGACTACCCCGCTCTCGCGCACGAGGCCGTGCACAGCCTCGGCGGGCGCCGGAAGGTCTTCGCGGGCCAGCGCGCCGAGGGCTTCTACGTCGACCTCGGCTCGATCTTCGACCTCGGCAACCTGCGCCCGTTCCAGAACCTGCAGGTCTTCGCTGCCGCGATGCACTTCAAGGCCGCTCCGGGCGTCAACGCCACCAAGCAGCTGAACGTCCACAGCCTGGCGTTGCAGGTCCCGATCGACGAGCTGACCCGCGGCTGCTGGACCGGCAGCGACGTCGACGACCCCCGCTCCGTGATCGGCGTGTGGACCTCCGCGAGCCGCCGTGCCGCCCGCGTGATCGAGCCCGGCCGCGGCAAGGAGTCCGAGTCCGGGCCCTTCGTGCAGGTCTCCCGGCTGGGCAACCCGCTGTTCAACGAGGTCATCGTGCCGATGGCCCGCAAGGACGAGTGGAACGCGCTGCCGCCGGCCGACGACAAGAAGTTCGCCTCCTACGTCGCCAAGCCCGAACTCGCCGGGCTGCTGCCGGTGCTCTACCCGGGCGTGTTCCCGAACCTGGCGGCGCTGGACGCGTCCGGCAAGCCCCGCGCGGACCTGCTCGCTATCCTGCTGACGGGCATCCCGAAGGGCATCATCCCGGGCTTCCAGAACTTCACCGGCACCACCGAGGCCGACATGCTGCGCCTCAACGTCGCGATCCGGCCCTCCACCCACCCGAACATCCTCGGCCCGCTCGGCGGCGACCTGGCCGGGTTCCCCAACGGGCGTCGCGTCTTCGACGACGTGGTCACCGTCGAACTGCGCGCCATCGCGGGCGTGACATACGCGCTGGTCGCCACCTACACCCCCGACGCGGCGGCGAGCGTGGTCACCGACGGGCTCACGCCCGCCTCCCTCGGGACCCCGTTCCTGAACACCTTCCCGTTCCTGGGCGTCCCCTTCGACGGATACCACCACCCCGCGCACTGACTCGCGCGGCCCGGCCCGACCGCCGACCCTGACCGCTCCGGTGCCCGACGGCACGTGCCTCCCGCCGTCGGGCACCGGAGCTCCACCGATCTCGAGGGAGCCGACCGTGACGCCCCACGACCTGCGCGAGCAGCAGCACGCGCACCTGCCCCACCCGCATCCTCATCCGCACCCCGAGGCCCACCCGCAGGCCCACGCGCATCCTCCGCTGCCCGCGCCGTCCCACCAGGGCAGCGTCCTGCTGGACATCGGCGCCGGGACCGGCGCGCTGGTCATCCACACCACGGCGGCGGAGAACGGGGTGGAGATCCACGTCAGCCCCGAGGACCGGCCGCAGCAGCGCACCCACGCCGCCGTGCGCCCGCGTCACCTGCCCGACCGCACCGTGTACGCCGCCGTCATCACCCCGCTGCCCGTGGGCCGCTACACCGTCTGGGCGCTGGACGACACGGTCCACGGCGCCACCGCGGTCACGGACGGCGGGGTCAGCGACTACCGCTGGGCCTGATCAACCCTCGCGCAGCAGGTACCAGGCGGCCCCGCCCGCGCCGGCCGGGGTACGGGGCCGACGGATCTCGTCCCGGGTGCGGTCCAGGTGGACGACACGGTCCGTGAGGTCGATCGAGACGATCGCGTCCACCGGGAGGCGCAGCCGCCGCGCGTGGCGCGCCGGGGCGTCCCCCCGGTCGCCGTCCTGCGGAAGGGCCGCGTCGATCTCGCCGAGGCGTCCGTCGGACGCGTGCACGACGAAGCCGGCGAGGTCCATCGCCGGTTCGTAGGCGCTGTGCTGACGCAGGGCCGCAGTGCCGGACTCCACGGGAATCTCCTCTTCCCTCGTACGAGCGGGAACACCGGCCGCGGGCGGGCCGTGCCCTCGGCGTCTGCCCCGGAATCCCGCGCGCACACCTGATGGGGCGGACCGTTTGCGGCGGCGGGGACGGGGCAGACGCCGTCCGTCGGCACGGCAGGACGGCCCGCGGCCGACACGGGCGAGGCGAGGCGCAATCCCCCGGCGCCGGCCCGCTTCGCCCCGGTCCGGACCCCGCGTCCCGCCCCTGTGGCGCGGGGTCCGACCCGCTCTCAGTTTTCCGGCTCAGTCTTCCGGCTCCGAGGTTGCCCGGGTCCGCTCGGCCGGGCGGGTCGCCCAGCGGATGCCGCGCACGAGGAGGTGCCCGGCGACCGGCGCGGAGGCGCGGAACGGCATCGGCAACGGCAGTCCGAGCGCCGTCCTGGCCCACCAGGGCAGCAGGTCCAGCGCGGCGAGCGAGAGCGCGAGGTAGGCGGGTCTGACCGCCAGCGGCAGGGGCGGGTTCAGCACGAGGTAGCGGCCGGCCTCCCGCGCGGCCGCGGTGGCGCCCAACTCAGCGCGGTAGGCCGCGAAGCGCCGCTCGACCTCGGCCAGCTCCAGCGGCGGATCGGGCACGCCCAGGGCGCGGGCCACCAGAGCGGCGTCGGCGACGTAGCCGTCCTGCTCCTCCGGCGTCAGCGGCGTGGCGCCGTAGCGGCGGTGGGCGTCGAGGAAGCAGCGGACCTCGGCGAGGTGGACCCACTCCAGCAGGTGCGGGTCGGTCGCGTCGTAGCGCCGTCCGTCGGGGGCCGTGCCGTGGACCCGCGCGTGCACCGCGCGTACGCGGTCGACGGCGCGCTGTGCGTCGTCGGCGGTTCCGTAGGTGGTGGTGGCCAGGAAGGTGCTGGTGCGCTGGAGACGGCCCCACGGGTTGTGCCGGTACTCGGAGTGGGCGTCGATGGCGGCCATCGCGAGCGGGTGCAGGGTCTGCAACAGCAGGGCGCTCAGGCCGCCGACGAACATGGACGCGTCCGCGTGCACGGTGCGGATGGGGCGGTCCGGGGCGAACCAGCGCGGCCCGGGGGTGTCGTGGATCCGGTCGGCGACAGCGCGGCCGTCGGGTCCGGCGATCCGCGCGAAGATCGCCGCGCCCATGTCGCGGCGGATGCGCTCCGCGCCGAAGCCGAGCCGGTTCTCGTCCATGCCCTCGATTCTGCGCCCTCGCGGCGACAGCATCGAGAGCTCGGACGAGACTGCTGCCTCCAGGAGTTGAAGGCGTGGGGGGAGTCCAGGGGTGGATTGCCTCCATTGTATTGACGCATGTGCGCCGACAGTGCTTCACTCCCCTCGCGAGAGCGCTCTCTGAGCGCCGCCCGTCAGGTGCCACCTCACCCGCCACTCCTGGGAGAGCCATGCCCGTCGCCCCGAACCGCCGTACCGTTCTGCGCAGTTCCCTCGCCCTGGCCGCCGCGCTGCCGCTGGCAGGCGCACTCCCTGCCGCGTCCGCCTCGGCCGCCACCGCCGCGGCGAGATCCGCAGGCGCCGACCTCGGCCCCAACGTGCTGCTGTTCGACCCCTCCATGGGCGACGCGGCGATCCAGGCCCAGGTCGACGCCGTCTTCGCGACCCAGCAGTCCAACCAGTTCGGCACCGAGCGCTACGCGCTCGCCTTCCTGCCCGGGACGTACACCGTCGACATCAACGTCGGCTTCTACACCCACGTCCTCGGCCTCGGCGCGTCCCCGGACGACGTCGTCATCAACGGCCATGTCACCGTCGACGCACAGTGGTTGGGCGGGAACGGCACACAGAACTTCTGGCGTGCCGCCGAGAACCTGTGCATCGTCCCGCCGGACGGCCTGGAGCGCTGGGCCGTGGCCCAGGCCGGTCCCATGCGCCGCACGCACGTCAAGGGCGACATGACGCTGTGGCCCAGCCCGCCCGGCAACCGCTGGTCCAGCGGCGGCTTCCTGGCCGACAGCGTGGTGGACGGCCAGGTGGACTCCGGCTCGCAGCAGCAGTGGCTCTCGCGCAACGACAGCTTCGGCTCCTGGACCGGCTCCAACTGGAACATGGTCTTCGTCGGCACCCAGGGCGCACCCGCGCAGCACTTCCCCAACCCCGCCTGGACCGTGGTGGACCACACCCCGACGGTGCGCGAGAAGCCCTTCCTGACCCTGGGCCGCCACGGCTCCTACGAGGTCTTCGTCCCCGCCCTGCGCACGGACTCGGCCGGGCCCACCTGGACCTCCGGACCGGCGGCCGGGCACACCGTGCCGCTGTCGCGGTTCCACATCGCGCGCCCCGGCGAGAGCGCGGAGTCCATCAACCGGGCGCTGGCCCGCGGGCAGCACCTGCTGCTCACCCCCGGCGTCTACCCGCTGGCCGCCCCGATCCGGGTGCGCCGGTCCGGCACCGTCGTGCTGGGCCTGGGCCTGGCCACACTCCAGGCCACCCACGGCAACGCGCTCGTCGAGGTCGGCGACGTGGGCGGCGTCTCGGTCGCGGGCGTCCTGCTGGAGGCGGCCTCGTCGGGCTCCCCGGTGCTGCTGCGGGTCGGTGACGGCCAGAGCCGCACCCGTCACTGTGCAGACCCGACGGTGCTGTTCGACGTCTACGCCCGCATCGGCGGGGCGGTGGCGGGCGGCGCGAGCGTCAGCGTGCGGATCGACAGCAACGACGTCATCTGCGACAACCTGTGGCTGTGGCGCGCCGACCACGGCAACGACGGCACGGTGGGCTGGACGGTCAACCCCGCCGACACCGGTATCGAGGTCAACGGCGACCGGGTCACCGCCTACGGCCTGGCCGTGGAGCACTACCAGAAGTACGAGGTGCTGTGGCGGGGCGAGAGCGGCCGCACCTACTTCTTCCAGAACGAGCACCCCTACGACGTGCCGACGCAGTCGGCGTGGACGCACGGCAGCACGCTCGGCTACGCCGCCTACAAGGTCGCCGACTCGGTCGCCTCCCACCAGGCGTGGGGACTGGGCAGCTACTGCTTCTTCGACCTGAACGCGAACATCTACACCGACCGCGCGTACGAGGTGCCGGACACCCCGGGGGTGGTCTTCACCGACCTGATGACGGTCTGCCTCAACGGCCCGGGCGGCGGCGGGATCCTGCACGCCGTCAACGACAGCGGGTCGCCGGTGCAGAACGGCTTCGGCACCTTCTACATGTCCGGCTACAGCGACGGCGTCGCCACTGCCTGACGTCCTGCCACCCCACCGGATCCCGGTGGGCGCGCCGCCACCCCGGTGCGCCCACCGGCGCCACCGCGCGCGGTCAGCGCGTCGCGGGCGCAAGTCGGGACGCGGTGACCGCGGCGGTGATGGCGTCGAGGGCGGTGCGCAGGCTCGGGGGCTGGTGAGCCGTGCGAGGGGCGCCGAGGGAGCGCCAGCCGGGGCCGCCGAGCAGGAGCAGGGGGCTGTGGCGGGCACCCGCGACGCCGAAGGGGAGGGCGAGCAGGTCGGTGGCGAGCTGCGGGGCGGCGGTGGCGCGGGACTGGGACCAGAGCAGCACGGCGGCCGGGCCGAGGCGCCGGTAGGCCTGGGCCAGGGCGAGCGGCGGAACCGAGGCGCCCAGCATCCGGAAGGCGACACCGCGAGCGGTCAGCGCCGCCGCGACGGCGTCCAGCGGCAGGGTGTGCTCCTCGCCCGGCGTAGCCGCCAGCAGCACCACCGGCCCGGTGCGCGGCACGGCCGGTACGTGGCGGCGCAGTTCGGTGGCGACGTGCCAGGAGAGCAGGTGCTCGACCTCGACGTAGGCCTCGCCCAGCGTGGCCCAGCGGCGCCCTGCCGCGCGCAGCGTCGGGGCGATCACGTCCTCCCACGCACCCTCGACACCCCAGCGTTCGAGGGCGGAGCCGAGCAGTTCCTGGAGGGTTGGGGCGTCGAGGCGGTCCGCGGCGCGGATCAGGCCGCGGGCGTGGCGGCGACGTTCGGCCTCCTCCGTACGCGGGACCGGGCCCGGGGCGGTGCGCGGTGCAGAGCCCGACGCGGAGCCCGGGGCAGAATCCGCGGCGGAGCCCGGGGCGCAGTCTGCGGCGGCGCCTGGGGCGGGCGATGCTGCCGGCAGCGCGTTGGCCGGCGACGTGCTCGGGTAGGCGCCAGGCGGAGCGCCAGGGGCGACCGCCGAGGGCGAGGGGTGCGCGGCCGCGGCGCGGGCCGCCTCCGCGGGCGGCAGGCCCTGCGCGGTCAACCGGCACATGGTTTCCAGCCGGGCGATGTCGGCGTCGGTCCAGCGGCGGTGGTGTCCCTCGGCACGCTGAGCAGGTCCGATCCCGTAGCGGCGCTCCCACGACCGCAGCGTCACCGGCGAGACCCCGAGCCGCCGCGCCACCTCGCCGGTCGGCAGGCCCGTCTCGCTCACCGGGCCGCGACCCGTCGGGGTGCGGGACGGGACATGGTGTCCTCCGGGTACTCGATCCTGGCCCCAGCGTCCTCACCGGACCCTGGCGCCTCCTCTCGCATCGATGATGCATCGTTCCGTGCGCGGGCGCGCAACGCGCGCCAACCGGGTCCAGGTCCGGGCAGGGCGCTCCTGGCCCACGAACCGGACCCAGGGTCGTCGTGGCCGAGGCGCCCCCTGGGGTTCCGCGTCGCCGGCCCGGCCGGGGCAGCGCCTCACCGCTGCGCCGGCAGCGGCCGGATCACCGTGCCGTCGTCGAGCACCGCCTGGACCGGGCCACTCCGCGTCCACGGCACCGTCAGGACGTGCTGGGCCGCCACATCGCTGCTGGGACCGCCGGGTGGGGTGATCCGACGCACCCGGCGACTGCCTGCCGCCAGCAGGTAGGACGGGCCGCCGGGCGACGGCGTCCACCGGACCTGGGCCATGACGTTCTGCTCGAACCGGCTGCACGAACGCCCGTCCGGCTCGCTGCCGGTCGCAGCACCACGGCTCGCGCCTGCGCCGGGTCGGGCGCGCCTGCGGCCCGCCGGGCGGCGCGGTGCGCGAGCAGGACCCGCCGGTGTCGGTCGATGGACGACGGGAGCATCAGGTAGGCCATACGGGCCGTCCCGTCGTACCGCGTCGACGAGGCGGCGCCCGCCTGGAGCCGGCCCATGTCCACTCCTCCCCGCCCCGGGAGGTCGTCGGCATCCGTCCGCCGAACCGGGGCGTCCCGGACGGCCTAACGCGATGATCATCGGATGGTCACGCCGTACGCGCGGAATCCGGCGCGGAACGGCGGCCGGGAAGGGGCGGGAAGGGGTCCGGCGCAGGGCCCGGCCGGGCGGGGCCGGAGGCAGAGACCGGGGCCGCGGGAAGGGGCGCGGCCTGGCCGGGCCGGGGACCGGAGGCGTAGGGCGGAGTCCGAATGCGGGGACCGGGGCAGAGACCGGGGGCGGAGGGCCGGGCCGGGGCCGGAGGCCAGGGCGGGTGCCGACCGGGCGAGAGGCTGGAGCACCGCCCGAAGGAACCGGAGGACCGGAGGACCGAACGCGGGAACCGGGGGCGGGGGCCGGGGGCAGGGGCGCGGCCGGGCGGGACCGGGCCGGGGGCCTGGCCGGAGGCCGGAGGCCGGAGCGCCGACCGAAGGGGCCGGGGCCGGGTGTGGCGGGACCGGGCTGGGGAGGGGCGGCGGGGAGACGATGCGGGATCGGTGCGGGTCGTCCGGGCGGCGGTGCTGACGTGAGGTTGGGCGGGTGGTGGCCGGTCGCGGTCGCCGCTGCTCCGGCCGTCGAGGTGGTGCCATGTCACGGACCGTGCGGACCCATGCCGCGCCCCAGGCCGCGCGGCCCAGCGGCGCGGCGCTGTGCCTGGTCACCGGCGCCACCGGCTACATCGGCGGGCGACTGGTCCGCGAACTGCTCGACGCCGGCTACCGGGTGCGCTGCCTGAGCCGGAACCCCGACCGGCTCCGCGACCAGCCGTGGGCGGACCGTGTCGAGACGGTCCGCGCCGACCTCGCCGATCCCGCCTCGCTGACGCGGGCCCTGGACGGCGTCGAGGTGGTCTACTACCTGGTCCACTCCCTCGGCAGCGGCGCCGGCTTCGAGGCGACCGAGGCGGCCGCCGCGGCCCACCTCGCGGACGCCGCCGCCCGGTCGGGCACCCGCCGGATCGTCTACCTCGGTGCGCTGCTGCCTCGCGGCGTCGCCGCGTCGGAGCTCTCCCCGCACCTGCGCTCGCGCGCGCAGGTGGGCGAGATCCTGCGCGCCGGGGCCGTGCCGGCGGCGGAGCTGCGCGCGGCGGTCGTGCTGGGCTCCGGCTCGGCGTCGTTCGAAATGCTCCGGCATCTGACGGAGCGGCTGCCGGCCATGGTGACCCCGCGCTGGGTCCGCACGCTGATCCAGCCCATCGCGGTTCGCGACGTCCTGCGCTACCTGGTGGCCGCGGCCGCGCTGCCGCCGGAGGTGAACCGCAGCTTCGACATCGGCGGGCCGGAGGTGCTGAGCTACCGGGAGATGATGCTGCGTTACGCCCGTGTCGCCGGGCTGCCGCGTCGCGTCGTGGTGCCCGTGCCGGTGCTCACGCCGGGGCTGTCGAGCCACTGGGTGGGCCTGGTCACCCCCGTCCCGGCCGGACTGGCCCGGCCGCTGGTGGAGTCGCTGCGCCACGAGGTGGTCTGCCGGGAGGACGACATCAAGCGCTATGTCCGCGACCCGCCCGAGGGCCTGCTGGGCTTTGACGACGCGGTGCGGCTCGCCCTCGCCCGGATCAAGGACGCCGAGGTGGCGACCCGCTGGTCCTCGGCCGCCGTCCCCGGCGCGCCGAGCGATCCGCTGCCGACCGACCCCGGCTGGGCGGGCGGCTCCCTGTACGAGGACGTGCGGCAGGCCGCGGTCGCGGCGGACGCGGCGGCGTTGTGGCGGGTGGTCGAGGGCATCGGCGGCGACCACGGCTGGTACTCCTTCCCGCTGGCCTGGGCGCTGCGCGGTGGCCTGGACCGGATCGTCGGCGGCGTCGGACTGCGACGTGGACGCCGCGACCCGCACCGGCTGCGGGTCGGCGAGTCGCTCGACTTCTGGCGGGTGGAGGAGATCGAGCCGGGCAGGCTGCTGCGGTTGCGCGCGGAGATGCGACTGCCGGGCCTGGCCTGGCTGGAACTGCGGGTCCAGCCCGACGGTCCGCACCGCTCCCGCTACGTGCAGCGGGCGTTGTTCCACCCGCGCGGGCTGGCGGGCCACCTGTACTGGTGGAGCGTCGCGCCCTTCCACACGTTCGTCTTCGGCGGGATGACCCGCAACATCGCCCGCGAGGCGGCGCGTGGGGCGGCGGCGCGGCCCCGTCGGCACGGTGGGCTCGTCGGCACGCTGTCCTGAGACGGACGGCGCGCGGGGCGCCGTCCGCCGAAGAGGCCGATTCGCTGCACAGACGATGCGCGCTGCACGATGGTCTCCGAGGCCGATTTCATGATCACGCGCGTGGGCCTCCCCCGACGGCCGTGCCGTAGGCCAGCCGTAGGCCCGCCCGCCGCGGCGGCCGGAGCGACCGACATGGTGCGTACGCTCCCGGCCGCCGCACTTCTGCTGTCGCCCCCGCCACGCGGTGGTCAGCGCTCGAAGCGGGCCCAGACCGTCTTGCCGGCCGGCTGCGGGGTCGAGTCCCACGAGGTGGCCAGGCGGCGGACCACCTGAAGCCCGTGACCGCCGGGGCGGGCCGGATCGCCGGGGGTGGGCACGGTCGGCGGGCGGGCCTCGCCGTCCGTCGCGCCGACGACGACCGCGTCGCCCTCCAGGGTGACCACGAGCTCCAGGACGCCGCCGCCGTGCGTCATCGCGTTGGCGACCAGCTCGGAGACCACGAGCAGCACGTCCTCCGCGCGCTCGCGCTCGTCCGGGTCGTCCGCCCGCGGGTCCGCCCAGCACCACTCGGCCAGCGCGCGCCCGGTGAAGTCGCGGGCCTTGCCCACGGGTCCGCTGACTCCGCGCAGCCCCAGCCGCCGCACCTGGCGGTCGGGCGCCGCCGGCTGGACGCCGGTTCCGGCGCGGGGGCCGTTCACGCGTCCTCCGAGAGCGCGGCGGCCACGTCGGCGCGTGTCTCGAAGACACCGTCCGCGCCGGTGAGTTCCAGCAGCCGGCGCAGCTGGGGACCGACCCCCGCCAGCACGAACCTGCCACCGTCGTCGACCGTGCGCAGCCGGGCCTTGAGCAGCACGTTCAGGCCGGTGGAGTCGCAAAAACGCAGCGCGGAGCAGTCGATCACGAGGTGCGCGACGCCTTCGTCGGCCAGTGCGAGCGCCGCGTCCGCGAAGGTCGGCGCGGTGTCGTGGTCGAGTTCTCCGGCGAGCGCGACAACGCCGGCTCCCCCGTGTCTGCGCACCGAGACGGTCAACCGGTCCTGGACGGAGTCGGTGGCGGGCGTCTCGGACTGTTCGGACATGCGTGCGGTCTCCAACTGGTCGGTGGTCGCCTCAGCGCAGAGGCTATCGCGCACGTTCCCGCGCGGCGACGACCTCATGCGCGGCGCGACGGTTCGCGTGCGCCGGGCTCGTCCCGTGCCGGCCTCCGCGACGTTTGCGGGAGGGCACGAGCGGTCAGACGCCCCCTGTCCGGGGCAGACCTGGCCCGGACCGGTTCGGAGCCCCCGGGTACCACTCCCCCGGCCCCGGGGGCTCCGGCCTGCCGGGCTGCCGCCCGTCGGCCCTGCGGCGCCCGCGACCGACGAACGGCACGGGCCAGCGGAACGAGATGCGGGGTGCGCGGTGGACTCCCAGCGGGCGTGCGGGCCTTGGCCCCTTGACGGACCGGCCCCCTGCCGACGGGCGAGACTGCGGCTGCACGACAACGCGGCGCCCGCCTCCGCCGCCCGCGACTTCTCCCTGCTCACGCTCTGCTCCTGGGGTGTGCCCGGCGGAGAGGGATTCGGTCGGGTGGGCGACATCGTGCTCGTCGTGTCGGAGCTGGTGACCAACGCCGCACGGCACGGCGGCGGCGCCCTGTGGCTCGCACTCGCCGCCACCGGCCAGGACGCGATCCGCGTCGAGGTGGCGGACCCCAGCCCGCGGCTGCCGGCGATCCGGCTCCCGCGGGCCCCCGCGCGGCCCGGGGGTCACGGGCTGCGACTGGTGTTGCGCGCGGCCGACCGCGTCGGGATCGACCTCGGGCCGGACGGACCCGGCAAGCGCGTCTGGGCCGAGTTCCGCACCCTCGCCCGGGACTCCTGCGGGGATCCCGGCTGAACCGCGCCGACCTGGCAGAACGTGGAGACCACGGCACGCGCCACCCGAGGATGCCCACCGCAACATCACGGAACGGACACGTCCGCCGTGCATCATCCCGACGGATCGGGGTAGGCGGCGAAAGATGCCCGAAGAAACCGGGCCCCGCCGCGAACGGCGGCGGGGGCCACGTCGACGGAGGAGCCTCATGCCCCGCACTGTCACCGCCACCGCACCTGTCGTCGGCGCCCGCATGCCGGAGACCCGTGAGACCGGCAACAGTGCCGTCACCGCGCCAGGCGCGGCACTCCCCGGAACGCGGATGTCGCCCGAGACGCAGGCGCTGCCGCAAGCACAGCCGCTGCCCGACATACCGGATCCCGCGACCGTCGACACCGCGACGGCCAAGGAGCTCTCGCGGGTGCTGTTCGCCCGCCTGCGCTCACTGGAGGAGGGGACGGCCGACTACTCCTACGTGCGCAACTCGCTCGTCGAGCTCAACCTCGGCCTGGTGCGCTTCGCCGCCTCGCAGTTCTCGCACCGGCACGAGCCGATGGAGGACATCATCCAGGTCGGCACGGTCGGCCTGATCAAGGCGATCAACCGCTTCGAGCTCGACCGGGACGTGGAGTTCCTCACCTACGCCCTGCCGACGATCACCGGCGAGATCAAGCGCTACTTCCGCGACTCCAGCTGGGCCGTCCACGTGCCGCGCCGCCTCCAGGAGCTGCGGCTGCGCCTGGCCAAAGCCCACGACGTCCTGGAGCAGGAACTCAACCGCGCCCCCACCACCCGCGAGCTCGCCGACCACCTCGACCTGCCCGAGCAGGAGGTCATCGACGGCCGCCTGGCCGCGAACGCCTACACCGCCGGCACGCTGGAGACCCCTGGCACCGCCGACCCGGACGAGGACAGCCCCCTGGAGAACCGTGTCGGCGTCGTCGACGAACGCTTCGAGCAGGTCGAGGCGGTGGCCGCGCTGAAGCCCCTGATGGCCCGCCTGTCCGCACGCGACCGCCGGATCCTCGGGATGCGCTTCGTCGACGAGCTCACCCAGTCCGAGATCGGCGAACGCATCGGCGTCTCGCAGATGCAGGTCTCCCGCCTGCTCGCGAGCGCGCTGGCGAACCTCCGCCGGGGCCTCGCCGTGGACGAGAACATCTGACCTTCGAAACGGGGGGCTCCCAGCCCCGTTTCCGACGGCGGAGACGGGGCAGGCGCGACCCGACGGTGTGTCGGCGGGCCGTGTCCTGACCGGACCCGACCGACACACCGTTGCCAAGCCGTGCCCACCCCCACCCCGCCCCCGAGGAGCTGCGTTGTTCTCCGAGATCGAGCACCGTGTCACGCTCGTCCTGGCCGACCGGTCCCCGGGTGGCGTGCCGGTGCCCGCGGTGCTGGCCTACCGGCGCCAGGACCCGTTCGCGATACGCCTCACCTTCCCCGGGATCTGCGGGCCGGACGGACCGGATCTCGGCGACCTCACCTGGCTGCTCTCCCGGGAACTGCTGGAGGCGGGTCTGACCGCGCCGGTCGGCGAGGGCGACGTGCGGGTGGTCCCCACCACGTCCACCGCGATCCGCCTCCACCTGCGCTCCGGCGCGGCGGAGGCCGTCCTGGAGGCCCCCCGCCCCTCCGTCGAGCATTTCCTGCGCGCCTGCGGCACGTGCGTCCCGCCCGGCGAGGAGAGCACGGTCTACGACTGGGACCACGCCTGGACCGACGTCCTGGGGCGCGAACGCTCCTGACGGGCGCGCAGGTGCGCCGTTCCCGCCGGCAACCCGTCCGAGTGACTGACCGGCGGGGCGGGCTCCGGGTAGCGTGGAAAGACCCTCACCGACGGAGGCCCCGATGCCGGACCAGCGCTGCACCGCGTGCGGCGGCCGAGGTGGCACCGAGAAGGTCGAGTACACCTACGAGACGGACCAGAACGGCAACACCGTTGCCAAGGAACACCGGTACTACGGCCCCTGCACCTCGTGCGGCGGCAGCGGGAGGATCGCCTGATGACCACGCCCGACGACCCGACGCGCTCCGTGTACCTCTGCCTGGACTGCGGCGCCCACTACCTGCCCCCGCCGACGATGGAGTACCCGACCGGTCCGGCCAGCCAGGCGTACTGCGTCTCGTGCCAACCGGGGCACTCCCCCGAGTCCCAGGCCCGCCCCGGCATCAACCTCAGCGAGGACCTCGCAAAGCCACGCCCGCGCAAACCCCGCCGCGCCGGCAAGGCCCCAGCGAAGGGCGGCACGACGCGGCGGAGCAAGCTCCTCTGAGCCGCGGGCCCGCGTCGTGACCGCTCGTGAGCGACCCTGTCGCCCCTCGGTCGACTCCTGTCGATGCCCGAGGTCGAGTGGTGTGCGGGCGACCCACGTTACGCTCAGGTGACAGGGAATGTCGACGAGTTGGAGGACGACGTGCCGGGCTCGGAGCCGTTGGACAGCAACCTGATCGACCCGACCGTGGCGACGCCGGCGCGCATCTACTCCTACCTCCTCGGCGGCAAGGACCACTTCCCGGTCGATCGCGCGGCGGCGGAGCAGGCCATGGAGACCATGCCGGTCCGGGACTTCGCCCGCGTCAACCGTGCCTTTCTGACCCGCGCGGTGCGGCACCTGGCCGAGAGCGGCGTGAATCAGTTCCTGGATCTCGGCATCGGCCTGCCCGCTCCCGGCGGCACCGCCGAGACCGCGCTGTCGGTGCGGCCCGACGCGCGGATCGTCGGCGTCGACAACGATCCGATCGTCCTTGCGCACACCCGCGTTCACCGCGAGGAGGCCGCGCCGTCGGCCGCGACGATCGTCGCCGGGGACGTCCGGCGTCCGACGGAGATCCTGCAGGACCCCCTGGTGCGCGCCCGCCTGGACTTCGACCGGCCCGTCGCGGTGCTGCTGGTCGCCGTGACGCACTTCGTCGTCGACGAGGACGACCCGTACGGCGCGGTGCGCACGTTGATGGACGCCGTCCCGCCGGGCAGTGCACTGGTGCTGTCACAGGTCACCTCCGACCTGAACCCGGAAGGAATGCGCGCGACGGCGAAGGCCTACGCCCGCTCGTCGGTGAAGACCGCGGTGCGGAGCAGTAAGGAGATCGCCGCGTTCTTCGACGGCCTGGAGCCGGTCGCCCCGGGCCTGGTGATGCTGTCGCGGTGGCGGCCGGACGAGCACGTTCGCGCCGGGGACGACCGGATCGGGATGTTCGGCGGCGTGGCGCTCAAGCCCTGAGCGCGGCCAATCCCCGTGTGGGCGGGGCTCGGTGGAAGCCTTGCCGTGCACTGCGTACGATCGTTTGTCATGGCTCCTCTCTACGCTCCGACGAGTCCCTACGACTGCGGAATGCTGGACACCGGGGACGGCAACCGCGTCTACTACGAACAGCTCGGCAACCCCGAGGGCAAGCCCGTCCTGAACGTCCACGGCGGCCCCGGCGCGGGCACATCGCAGCGGCCGGCCAGGGCCTGGGATCCCGAGCGCTACCGGCTCGTGCGCTTCGACCAGCGCAACTGCGGGCGCAGTACCCCGCACGCGAGCGATCCGGCGGCGGACATGAGCCTGAACACCACGTGGCACCTGGTCGAGGACATGGAGCGCCTGCGCGAGCACCTCGGCATCGACACGTGGATGCTGAACGGCGCCTCCTGGGGCTCGACGCTCATCCTGGCCTATGCCCAACGGCACCCGGAGCGGGTCAGCGAGATCACCATCCAGGCGGTGACCACGACGCGCGGCAGCGAGATCGACTGGCTCTACCGGGGAGCCGGACGGTTCCAGCCCGAGGCCTGGGACCGGTTCCGCGACGGCGTCCCGGCGGACCAGCGCGAGGGCGATCTGCTCGCCGCCTACGCCCGGCTGATGGAGCACCCCGACCGCACCGTCCGGGCCAAGGCCGCCGCCGACTGGCTGGCCTGGGAGGACGCGGTGATCTCCGACGAGCCCAACGGCACCCCGGGCATGTACAGCAACCGGGACGTGGACGCGCAGATCGCGTTCGTCCGCATCTGTGCCCACTACTTCAGCAACGGCGCCTGGTTGGAGGAGGACCAGCTCCTGCGCAACGCCGACCGCCTGGCCGGGATCCCCGCGGTGCTCGGCCACGGACGACACGACATGGGCTCTCCGGTCCAGACAGCCTGGTTGCTGGCGAAGGCGTGGCCGGACGCCAAGCTCCACATCGTCGAGGACAGCGGCCACGCCGGGAGCGACGCGTTGGGGCAGACCATGCTGGAGGCGGTCGAGAACTTCAAGTACCGCTGACCGTGGAGGGCGGCGGCGCGGGATTCCCAGCCGCCGCCCAGTCAGGGCGCCACCTGCTCGTCCGCGTGGCGATGGTTCGGGCGGCCGTTCCAGGGCTTCGCCACTGGCTGCGCGTCGCGACCGAGGACTGGCAGAACGAGACCTGGCCGTGGGGAGGAGCTCCCCTGCGGAGCGCGGAGACCTGGGGCAGGGCCGGCCGAACACCGATCGTGCGGCTACGCGATCCGCACGTACCGGGGCACTGCACACAGACTCCGCGAGAGGGGCGGCACCAATGGATCACGGTACCCGCGGCGAGCTCGTCGACCGGCTGGCCGAGGCGATCGGATCCCTCCGGGCCGCGCATCCGTTGCGGGTCGCCATCGACGGGCCGCCCGCCGCCGGGAAGACCACGCTGGCCGACGAACTCGCCGTCGTCCTGCGTGCGCGGGGCCGCCACGTCATCCGCGCGACCATCGACGACTTCCTCTTTCCCCGGGCGCAGCGCTACCGACGCGGCCAGTACTCCGCCGAGGGCTGCTACTTCGACGCCCACGACAACGCCGCCCTGTGCCGGGTGCTGCTCGACCCGCTGGGGCCGGGCGGAGGCCGGAGGTTCCGGCACGCCGTCTACGACGCGGACGCCGACACCTCGTACCTGCCGCCGGCGATGACCGCCCCCGAAGACGCCGTGCTGCTCTTCGACGGCGTCTTCCTGCTGCGCCCGGAGCTCGTGGACCGATGGGACCTGCGCGTCTTCGTCTCCGTACCGTTCGAGCAGACGGTGGACCGAGCCCAGCACCGCGGCACCGCACCGGCCGGATCTCCCACCCACGCCGCCGCCATCGAACGGACCTGGCGCGACCGCTACATCCCCGCCCAGCAGCTCTACCTCGCCACCGCCCGTCCCACCGACCACGCCGACGTCATCGTGGACAACGCCGATCTCCAGCGCCCGGCCTGGGAGGCCCGCCCACCGCGGTGGTGACACCCCGTCGGCCGGAGTCCGAAACCAGCGACACGGGTTCTTCGAGCGGTGAGCTGATCACGGCGGCCTCTCCCTCCCGGAGGGCGTCGTGGATCCGCGCGACGGTGCCGTCGTCGTGCCACCACGAGAAGTACCAGTACACCGTGGGCCAGGGCGCGAAGTCCTTGGGCAACTGCCGCCAGGAGCACCCCGTGCGCACGACGTAGAAGATCGCGTCCACGATCCGGCGACGCGGGTGCTTCTCCGGTCGGCCGCCCTTCGGGCCCATCCGGGAGGGTGGCAGCAGCGGCTCGACCAGCGCCCACTGTTCGTCCGACAGGTTCGACGGATAGCCCACACCAGTCACTCCAGACCCAACGATCAGCGAGCGATCAGGGCACGGACTGCTCGGACCCCTTGGCCGGACGGTGGATGCCGATCAGGCAGGTGTCGTCGTCGGTGTCGGAGCGGCTCTGGGCCAGCAGGTGGTCGAGCTGGTCGGCGAGCGAACCCGAAGCGGGAAAGGACGCGCTGCGAAGCGCCGCGTGGAGGTCGTCGAGGCCGCTGCTGTCCTTGCGTTCGATCAGGCCGTCGGTGAAGAGGAGCAAGGTGGCGTCCTCCGGCAGCGTCATCTCCTGCTCCGCGTAGGAGGCGTCCGGGATGGCGCCGAGCAGGATGCCGTGCCCGAAGTCGACCGAGCGTGAGGCGCCTTCGTGGAGCAGGACCGGCGGCGGGTGGCCGGCGCGGGCCCAGCGGAAGAGGCGGCGGTCGGGTTGGTAGAGCCCGCACACCGCTGTGGCCGTGACGTTCTCGGTGAGGTGGAAGGCGACGTCGTTGAGCCACGAGAGCAGTTGTCCCGGGCCCGCGCCGGTGGTCGCGAGGCCGCGCAGCGCGTTGCGGAGCGCCACCATGCCCGTGGCCGCCTCGATGCCGTGGCCGGCCACGTCGCCGACGGAGATCAGCACGTCGCCGTTGGGCAGCGGCACGGCGTCGTACCAGTCGCCGCCGACCGCGTGGTCCTGGTGGGCGGGGCGGTAGCGGACGCCGATGGTCAGGCCCGCCATGGAGACCGTGCCCGGGGTGGGCGGCATGATCGCGTGCTGGAGGCGGCGGGCGAGGCGGGCCCGTTCGTCGGCCTCGGCCTGGGTGTGGGCGAGCTGGTCACGGGTGGCGCTCAGGGCCACCTCGGTCCAGTGGTGGGCGGAGACGTCCTGGCAGGCGCCGCGGATCGCGACGAGGTTGCCCGTCTCGTCGACGACGGGTTCGGCCACCACGCGGACGTGCCGGACCACGTGGTCGACGCCGCGGTGGAACCGCACGGACACCTCGCGGGGTTCCTGATGGAGGGTCACCCCGGCGAGGAACGCGTCGAAGGCCTCGCGGTCGTCGCGGTGGACCCGTCCGCGCAGGTGGGACAGGGGCAGCGGCTCGCTCTGGGGCGACAGCCCGAAGAGCTCGAACAGCTCCGGGTTCCAGGTGGCCCGGGAGGTGAGCAGGTCGTCCTCGAACCCGCCGATGCGGCCCAGCCGTTGGGCGTGCTGGAGCATCGGCCCCAGCCGGGCGTCGTCCTCGTCGACCCGCCAGGTCAGCAGGACGGCGTCGCCTATGCGGCTGACACCGACGCGGGCGCGGACCGTGATGGGGATGGCTCCGATGTCGGCGACCAGCGGCAGCCCGTCGGACCGGAACGACTCCCCGGTGGCGTGGACGTAGGCGATCCGCTCCGCCAGCTCGCCGGGGCCGCCGAAGCCCGGGTAGGCCTCGAGCAGGGTCCGGCCCTCGACCAGCGCGGCGGGCCGCCCGGCGGGGTCGGCGAAGTTCTCGTTGACGTGGGCGATGCGGTAGTCCCACGGCGACGCGTCGGGCAGCGGGGTGAGGACGAGGGCCGGGTCGTGGAGGCTGTCCGCGAGTCGGCGCAGTGTCTCGTCCGCGTCGTGGACGACGGGAGTCGCGGCGGGTGCGGGCACCTCGTCCGGGGCGGGGAGCGGCGGCATGGGGGCCGCGGGGTCGTCCAGGGTGTGGGCGGCCAGTTCGGCCAGGGCCAGCAGTTCGCGCTCGAGTCGGTCGTCGTGCGTGGGTGCGCCGCTGGTCCAGCTGATCTCCAGCGCGCCGATCACCCGGCCGCGCCGCATCGCCGGTACGGCGACAGTCACCGCCCCGCCCGAAGCCCCGCCCGACACCGCGGGCGAGGTGTCCGCCCACACCGGCATGCTGCCGCGCACGGCCTGGGCCGCCACGCCGGGGGTCGCGGCCGGGGCCCGGTGTGCGCCGGGCGCCGGCCGCACGCCGGCCCGGCCGGCGAGCCGCAGGCCACCGTCCTCGCGGACGGCCCACAGCTGGACGCTGTCGGCACCGAAGGGCTGCAGCGCGTGGTCCAGGATCGCGGTCACCGCCCGTTGGCCGTCCTCGGCGTGCCAGCGCGGCAGTGCGGGGGGCGTGGCGGCGCCGTCATCGGCCGGGTGGGAGAGGACCTCGTCCGCGCAGCGCAGCAGCGCCCGCCCCTGCGCGCGGGCGCGGGCGTGCAGCTCGCGCAGGGCCTCCTCCGGGCCACAGCCCAGACGCTCCATCAGCACGCCCGTGGCCCGGTCGACCAGGACGCGCGCCTCTGCGGAACCGTCGGCCGCGCCGAGGACGGCCTCGACCCGCTCCACGGTGTCGGCGAGCCGCCCGACACCGGGCGCGGCGCCCACGCCGTTGCGGCGCGGGTGCGGCATGCCCGGCTCGGCCGGGTCGGAGGAGGGTCCGTTCGGACGATCCGTCACAGGCCCAGGACCTCCTGCATGGTGGCGACGAGCTGTCGCGCGTCGACGGGCTTGGTGACGTAGGCGTCGGCCCCGGCCGCGAGGCTCTTGTCGCGGTCGCCGGGCATGGCCTTGGCGGTCACCGAGACGACCGGCAGCGTCGCGTACTGCGGCATCGACCGGATCGCCGCCGTGGCCTGGTAGCCGTCCATCTCGGGCATCATCACGTCCATCAGCACCAGGTCCACCTCCGGGTGCGCGACCAGTGTCTCGATGCCCAGGCGCCCGTTGTCGGCGTGCAGCACGCGCATGCCCTGGATCTCCAGGATCTGGCTGATCGCGAAGACGTTGCGCACGTCGTCGTCGACGACCAGCACCGTGCGCCGGGCGAGCCGCTCGTCGACGGCCACGGCCACCGCCGCGGTGCGCGCGACGACGGGAACGGGCGCCGGGGTCTGGGTGGCCAGGCGTTCGCGGACGCGGTCGCGCAGTTCGTCAAGACTGTCGGTGACGTCGAGCGGGCGGGCACCGGTGCGCTCGCGCAGGGTCTGCTCGTGCGCGCCGGTCAGGCCGCGGCCGTGCACGACGAGCGGGATGCCGCGCAGCGCGTGGTCCTCCTCCAGCGCCTGCAGGAAGCTCCACAGCTGCGGGTCCTGGTCGGCGAGTTCGACGACGATGCAGTGCTGCTGGTCGAGCGCGAGCACGGCGGCGGCCTCGGTGACGCCGGTGACCGTGCTGAGCCGGACGGGGCTGCCGTCGGGGTCGGCGGCGGCGAGGTCGCCGACGGCGCTCTCGGCGACGAGCGTCAGCAGGCCGCGCGCCTCGCGTTCGACCACGAGCAGGCGTCGCTCCGAGGGAGCCCCGACGGCGGTGAAGCCGTCCGGCTCCCATCCGGCGGCGCCGTTCCCGGCGGCGGTGCGGGAGATCTGCGCGGGCACGTCGGCGTCGGCGTGGTCGGGCGACTCCGGGTGCCGCAGCGGCAGGTGCAGCACGAAGCTGCTGCCCTCGCCCGGGCGGCTGGTGACGGTGATGACGCCGCCGAGCAGTTGCGCGAGTTCACGGCTGATCGACAGGCCGAGACCGGTGCCGCCGTAACGGCGGCTGGTGGTGCCGTCGGCCTGCTGGAACGCCTCGAAGATGGTGGTCAGCTGGTCCACCGAGATGCCGATGCCGGTGTCGCGGACCTCGAACGCGATGAAGGGACCGTAGCCCTCGACCCCGGGCGGCAGCTCGTCCGGCGCGGGGCAGGAGATGCGCAGGTCGACCCCGCCGCGCTCGGTGAACTTGACCGCGTTGGAGAGGAGGTTGCGCAGGACCTGCCGCAGCCGGGACTCGTCGGTCACCATCGCCGACGGCGTGCCGGGCGCCACCGAGACCCGGAAGTGGAGCGACTTGTCGCCGGTCAGCGGACGGAAGGTGGCCTCCACGTAGTCGAGCAGGCCGCGCAGTGCGACCTCCTCCAGGCTGAGGTCCATCCGGCCCGCCTCGACCTTGGACAGGTCCAGGATGTCGTTGATCAGCTGGAGCAGGTCGGAGCCGGCGGAGTGGATGACGCCCGCGTACTCGACCTGTTTGGGCGTCAGGTTGCGCCCGGGGTTCTGGGCGAGCAGCTGCGCCAGCACGAGCAGGGAGTTGAGCGGCGTGCGCAGCTCGTGGCTCATGTTGGCCAGGAACTCCGACTTGTACTTGGAGGCGAGCGAGAGCTGCTGGGCGCGCATCTCCAGCTCCTGGCGGGCCTTCTCGATCTGCAGGTTCTTGGTCTCGATGTCCTTGTTCTGCGAGACCAGCAGCGCGGCCTTCTCCTCCAGCTGGGCGTTGGAGCGTTGCAGTTCGTCCTGACGTGCCTGCAGCTCGCCGGACTGTGCCTGGAGTTCGACCGCGAGGCGCTGGGACTCGCCCAGCAGCTCCTCGGTGCGCACGTTGGCGAGGATGGAGTTGACGTTGACGCCGATGGTCTCCATCAGCCGCTGCAGGAAGTCACGGTGGACGGGCGTGAACGGGGTGACCGAGCCGAGCTCGATGACGCCGAGCACCTGGTCCTCGACGATGATCGGCAGCACGACCAGCGCGGTGGGGGCGATCCGGCCCATGCCCGAGGAGATGGTGGCGTAGCCGGGCGGCAGGTTCTCCACGTCGATGGTGCGCTTGCTGCGCGCCGACTGGCCCACCAACGTCTCGCCGAACGCGTAGCTGGTGGGCTCGCCCGGCGCGCGCCCGTAGGCGCCGATCATGTGCAGCCGGGGCCCGTCCAGGCCCTCCGCCGCCACGTAGAAGGCGCCGTACTGGGCCTCCACCAGCGGGGTGAGCTCGTCCATGATCAGCTCGGCGACCACGGGCAGGTCCCGGCGGCCCTGCATGAGGGCGGACAGGCGGGCGAGGTTGGTCTTGAGCCAGTCCTGGTCGCGGTTGGCGCGGGTGGTCTCGCGCAGCGACTCGACCATGGCGTTGATGTTGTCCTTGAGGTCGGCGACCTCGCCGGAGGCGTCGACACTGATGGAGCGGGTCAGGTCACCCTTGGCGACGGCGCTGGTGACCTGGGCGATGGCGCGGACCTGCCGGGTGAGGTTCCCGGCGAGCTCGTTGACGTTCTCGGTCAGCCGCTTCCAGGTGCCGGAGACGCCCTCAACCTCGGCCTGGCCGCCCAGGCGTCCCTCGCTGCCGACCTCGCGGGCGACGCGGGTGACCTCGGCTGCGAAGGAGGAGAGCTGGTCGACCATCGTGTTGATGGTCGTCTTCAGCTCCAGGATCTCCCCGCGCGCGTCGACGTCGATCTTGCGGGTCAGGTCGCCCTGGGCGACGGCCGTGGTGACCTGCGCGATCGAACGGACCTGTGCGGTGAGGTTGTCCGCCATGACGTTGACGGACTCGGTCAGGTCCTTCCAGGTGCCGGAGACGCCGCGCACGGTGGCCTGACCGCCCAGGTTGCCCTCGGTGCCGACCTCGCGTGCCACACGGGTCACCTCCGCCGCGAAGGAGGAGAGCTGGTCGACCATCGTGTTGATGGTCGTCTTCAGCTCCAGGATCTCCCCGCGCGCGTCGACCTCGATCTTGCGGGTCAGGTCGCCCTGCGCGACCGAGGTGGCGACCTGGGCGATGGCGCGGACCTGACCGGTCAGGTTGCCGGCCATGAAGTTCACGGAGTCGGTCAGGTCGCGCCAGACACCCGCGACGCCGGGCACCTCGGCCTGCCCGCCGAGCCGCCCCTCGGTGCCGACCTCCAGTGCGACGCGCGTCACCTGGTCGGCGAAGGAGGAAAGCTGATCCACCATCGTGTTGACGGTGCTCTTGAGCTCCAGGATCTCCCCGCGCGCGTCGACCTCGATCTTCTGCGAGAGGTCGCCGCTGGCCACGGCGGTGGCCACCTGGGCGATGTCGCGGACCTGGGTGGTCAGGTTGCCCGCCATGGCGTTGACGGAGTCGGTGAGCGCCTTCCAGCTGCCGGAGACGCCCGGCACGTCGGCCTGGCCGCCGAGGCGGCCCTCGGTGCCGACCTCGCGGGCGACACGCGTCACCTCGGAGGTGAACAGCGAGAGCTGGTCGACCATGCCGTTGAAGACGACGGCGATCTCGCCGAGCAGGCCCTCGCCCTCGTCGGACAGCCTGGTGCTGAAGTCGCCGTCCCGGACGGCGGTCAGCCCGGCCAGCAGCTGACCCAGGCCCGCCTCCGGCGCGCCCACGGCCACCGTCTCGAGCTGCCCACGTTCCCCGCTCGACATCGCCGTCACCGCCTCCCGGCCCCCGCTCGCCCGGCGGATCTCGCCGGACGGACCGCGACGGCCACTCGCGAACATCTGGCCCAGCTTAGGGGGACGCGACGGTTCCGGGACATGCCTGACGCGCGCACGCCGAGGGTCGGCGAGGCCCCGAAGCCCCGGCGTTCGGGGGCTGTTCGAACCCGGACCGTTGCAGCGGCCACTCGAACGCGTGAGAGAAACCCCACCCCCGCGCGACACACCGTGTCGATCCGGGTTCGCGGGGTAGACGCCGCGTCCGGGTCGGCGCGTCCCTTGGTGCGACTCATTGACACGGGATGTGACGAGGGCACACCATGTGCGACGCGAGAGAGCGCTCTCTCAGCTCCGCCGGGCCTCTCCGCGCACTTCGTCCTGCCCGGGAACGCGTCCCTTGAGGGGAGAGTCGCATGTCCACCCGCATGACCCGTCTCACCCGCTCCACCCGGCTCACCAGGCTGCGCGCGCTCAGCGCGACCGCCGTGCTCGGCTTACTGTCCGCCTTCTCCGTGACCGGCCTCGCCGCCGCGCCCGCCGCCCACGCGGACACCCCGCCTCCGCCGCCGTCCGGCTGGACCACCGTGTTCAGCGACGACTTCTCGGGGGCGGCCGGGTCCGCGCCCTCGTCGAACAACTGGTTCTACGACATCGGCACCGGCTACGGCACCGGCGAGATCGAGCAGACCACCAGCTCGACCCAGAACGCCTACCTCGACGGCAACGGCCACCTCGTGCTCAAGGCGCTGGCCAACGGCAGCAGCTGGACCTCCGCCCGGATCGAGTCCACCCGCGACGACTTCCAGGCGCCCGCCGGCGGCAAGTTGGAGATGACCGCCTCCGTCGAGCAGCCCAACCCGGCCAACGGGCTCGGCTACTGGCCCGCGTTCTGGGCACTGGGCTCACCGATGCGCGCGGGCGGCGGCTGGCCGCAGTCGGGCGAGATCGACATGATGGAGGACGTCAACGGCCTCAACGAGGCCTCGCAGACCCTGCACGACTCGGCCGGGAGCAGCGGGCACCCGCTGATCGCCTGTCCCGGCGCGGGGTCGGGCTGCCAGACGGGCTACCACACCTACTCCGTCATCGTGGACCGGACCAACACCAGCGCCGAGACGCTGCAGTTCGTGATGGACGGCACGGTGGAGAGCACCGTCACCGAGGCGTCGGTGGGCACCGCGGCCTGGCAGCAGGCGATCGACCACGGCTTCTTCCTCATCTTCGACCTCGCCATGGGCGGCAACTACCCCAACGGCATCCAGGGATCGACCACGCCGACCGCCGCCACCAGCTCGGGCGCGTCGATGAGCGTCGGCTACGTCGCCGTCTACGAGCAGGGCGGCAACTCCACGCCCACGGCGACCTCCACCGCGTCGGGCACGGTGACCGGCAACGGCGGGCTGTGCCTGGCCAACCAGAACTCGCTGAACACCGAGGGCAATCCGATGGGCCTCGCGGCGTGCGACGGCAGCGGCGGCCAGCAGTGGTCCACCTGGAGCGACAACACCGTGCGGGTGCAGGGCGGTTGCCTGGACGTGGTGAGCGCGGGCACCAGCAGCGGCACGAACACCGACTGGTACCCCTGCAACGGCACGCCCGCGCAAGGCTGGACACACCAGGCGAACGGTGAGCTGGTGAATCCCAACTCGGGCCTGTGCCTGACCGATCCGGGCGGCAACACCGCCTCCCGGCTGGACATCGAGACCTGCACCGGTGCCGCGGACCAGCTGTGGACCGGACCGAACGGCGGCGGTGGCGGCGGTACCTGCGGGACCAGCGACCTCGCACTGAACCGCCCGGCGACCGCGTCCTCGCAGGAGAACACCTCCTTCCCGGCGCCGAACGCCGTGGACGGCAACCTGGGCACCCGCTGGTCCTCGCAGTTCTCCGACCCGCAGTGGCTCCAGGTCGACCTCGGCGCCACGCACACGATCTGCGGCGTCACCCTGGCCTGGGAGACCGCCTACGGCAAGGCGTTCGCGATCCAGACCTCGAACGACGGCACCAACTGGACCACGATCTGGTCCACCACCGCCGGGACGGGCGGCACGCAGACGCTGAGCGTCTCGGGCAGCGGCCGCTACGTGCGGATGTACGGAACGGCGCGCGGCACCCAGTGGGGTTACTCGCTGTGGGAGTTCGAAGTGTTCGGCAGCTGATCCCAGCGCGGGTCGCCGCCCGGGGCCGGGCCGCTCCCGTCCGCCGTCCCCACGGGGACGCGCGGGAGCGCGCCCGGCTGCTTGTCGCGCAGGTGGGCGGCGAGCTGCTCGCGCACCAGGCAGCGCAGGTCGAAGGCGTCCGCCGCGTTGTCGGCGGTCATCAGGGCGCGCACCACCAGCGTGGTTTGGGTGGCGTCGACGACCTGGAGTGCCTGGCCCTTGCCGTTCCACAGGTCCGTCGCGTGCAGGATCTCGGCGAGGCGGCGGCGCAGGTCGGCGACTTCGGCGCGGTAGTCGACGTGCAGCAGCGCGGTGCCGGTGATCGCCGGGTCGCGACGGGACCAGTTCTCGAAGGGCTTGCCGGCGAAGGCGGAGGCGGGCATGACGATGCGGCGCTGGTCCCAGGTGGCGACGACGACGTAGGTGAGGGTGATCTCCTCGACCGTGCCCCACTCCCCCGCGACGACGACCTCGTCGCCGATCCGCATCATGTCGCCGAAGGCGAGCTGCATGCCGGCGAAGAGGTTCGCCAGGGTGCTCTGGGCCGCGATGCCGGCGATCAGGCCGAGCAGGCCTGCGGAGGCGAAGACGCTGGTGCCGACGGTCCGCACGGTGCGGAACGTCATCAGGATCGCGGCGACGGCCAGCACCGCGCACAGCGCTCCGGTGATCCGTCGCATCAGGTCGGCCTGGGTGCGCACCCGGCGCAGTCGGGCGGCGTCCCGGGGCTGCACGGTGTAGCGGGCGAGGCCGAGGTCGAAGCCGAGGCTCGCGATGCGGTAGAGCAGCCAGGCGGTGGCGCCGATCAGCAGCACGACGAGGGTGTGCCGGGCGACGCCGTCCGCGTCGCCCGCCCAGCGGAAGCGGCTGCCGGCGACCAGCAGGGCGACGGGCACCAGCGTGGCGAGCAACGGCCGGCGGCAGCGGCCGAGCAGCCGCAGCGGTGTGCCGCCCGCCCTGCGGAAGCGGACGGCCCGCCGGGCCAGCAGCTCGGCGAACCCGACCACCAGCCAGGCGGCCGCCCCTGAGGCGGCGACGGCCGTCACTGGTTCGGCGACGGATGCGACGGCTGGGTTCACCTGGCTTCTCCCCACGGTCCGGCTGCGCGTGCGCGCCCTGTCGGGACCGCGCCTAACCGGGCCGGCGGTCGCGCAAACGGGGGTGCCCGGCGGACGCGCCTTGGCCCGGGCGGCGCGGGGAGCGTGCCGCCTACCGGGCTCGCGCCTCAGCCCGCGGTACCGCTGAGCAGTGCGTGGGCGTAGGCGCGGGGGTATCCGGAACAGCTGACACCGTGAACCGAGCCGGGTGCCTGTGCGCATCGATGCGGAAGCGATGCACGTGGGAAGGGCGGCGCCGGGCGACGAAGGGTTTGCTCTGGCACCGTTTCGAGAGGCGATCCATGACCGTGCGAATCTGCCTGTTCACCCGCGATCTGCGGTTGGCCGACAACCCGGTCCTGTTCGCCTCGTCGGCAGGTGGGCGCCAGGCCGTCGTTCCGGTGTTCGTGAGCGATCCGGCGGTCGAGGCCGCCGGATTCGCCGCGCCCAACCGGCTCGCGTTCCTGCACGACAGTCTGGCGGACCTGGATCGGGGGCTGCGCGCGTGCGGCAGCCGGCTGGTGGTGCGCGGCGGCGCGGTGGACGAGACCGTCGCACGCCTGGTCAAGGAGACGGACGCCGGTGAGGTCCATCTGGCCGCCGACCACAGCTCGTTCGCGCGGGCCCGGGAGGAGCGGCTGCGCGCCGCGGTGGGCGCGGTCGGCGCGCGGGTGGTGGCGCACGAGGCGGTGGTGACGGCGGTCGCGCCGGGCGCCGTGACGCCGACGGGCTCGGACCACTACGCCGTCTTCACCCCGTATCTGCGGCGGTGGGTACAGGAGCCCCAGCGGCGTCCGCTGCCGCCGCCGCGGCAGTTGCTGACCCCGCCGGAGCCCGCGTCGGATCCGCTGCCCGTGCGTCCGGACGCGGCGCTGCTTTCCCCGGAGCTTGCGGCCGGCGGGGAGAGGGCGGCCCGCGACCGGATGGGCCGGTGGCTGGAGCACCATCTCGACGCCTACGAGGACGAGCACGACACGCTCGTCCACGACCTGACCTCGCGCCTCTCCCCCGACCTGCACTTCGGCTGCCTGTCGGCGACAGAGCTGGTGCACGCGGCCCGCGCGGCGGGGAGTGCCGGGGCGCACGCCTTCGAGCGCCAGCTCGCCTGGCGCGACTTCCACCACCAGGTCCTCGCGGCCCGCCCGGACGCCGCGCGGGCCGACTACCGCCCGCGGCACGACCGCTGGCGCGAGGACGACCAGGAGCTGCGCGCCTGGCAGGAGGGCCGCACCGGCTACCCCCTGGTGGACGCCGGGATGCGACAGTTGCGCGCCGAGGGCTGGATGCACAACCGGGCCCGGATGGTGACGGCGAGCTTCCTGAGCAAGACCCTCGGGCTCGACTGGCGCGAGGGCGCCCGCTGGTTCCTCTCCCTGCTGGTCGACGGGGACGTGGCGAACAACCAGCTCAACTGGCAGTGGGTCGCCGGGACGGGCACCGACACCCGCCCCAACCGCGTCCTCAACCCGGTGGCCCAGGCCAGGCGCTACGACCCGGACGGCGCGTACGTCCGCCGCTGGGTCCCGGAACTCGCCCGCCTCACCGCACCCGCGATCTACGAACCCTGGCGCCTGCCCGCGGCCCTGCGCGCCGAACTCGGCTACCCGCCACCCCTGGTGGCCCTCGACGCCGCCCTCACCCGCTTCCGCGCCCGCCGCGGCGTGGCCTAGCACGGGCCGGGCCCGCCCGGAATTCGTTCGGTTCCAGGTGGTTCGGCTGTCCGCGTACGAGCCCTGGATGACGGGGACGTTCGTGTACCCCGACCCGTCTGGGCCCACGACTGCGTCGGGCTGCGCGAGGCGGAGTGACTCCGGCCGTCTGACGTTTCACCGGCGTTCAACCGGGTGCCCCTGACTGTGCCCTGACAGGTCCTACCGTGCCTGGGAGCGCGGCGTGAGAAGGGGCCAATGGACTCACAACTTGCGGTACGGGCCGTTGGGTTGACGAAGTGTTTCGGCGACGTGGTGGCACTGGACGGGGTCGATCTCGATCTGGGGGCCGGGCTGGTCCACGGGGTGGCCGGGCCGAACGGGGCGGGCAAGACGACCCTGCTCGGGCTGCTGCTCGGGCTGGCGGTGGCCGACGGCGGGCAGTTGACGGTGCTGGGCGCGCCCGTCGGGCGGGCGCTGGTCGCGCCGCGCGGGGTGGCCGGGTTCGTCGACGGGCCCGGCCTGTATCCGTCCCTGACCGCGCGGAAGAACCTGGCGGCGCTCGCCGCGCTGCGCGGCCAGAACACGCGCGCCGGCCGGATCGAGGCGGCACTGGACGAGGTCGGGCTCACGGAGGTGGCCGACGACCGGGTGCGGGGCTTCTCACTCGGGATGCGGCAGCGGCTCGGGCTGGCCGCCGCGCTGCTGACCGGTCCGCGGCTGCTGGTCCTGGACGAGCCGTCCAACGGGCTCGATCCGGCGGGCAAGCTGCAGGTGCACCGGGTGCTGCGGCGGCTCGCGGACAGCGGGACGACGATCGTGCTGTCCAGCCACCGGATGGACGACCTGGAGGCGCTCTGCTCCGAGGTGGTGATCCTGGCGACCGGGCGGGTCCGCTTCGCCGGGCCGCTCGGCAAGCTGGCGTCCGACCACCGGGAGCTGGAGTACCGGCTGCTCTCCTCCGATCCGGCGGCCGCACGGCGCATGGCCGAGGCGGCGCCGGGGGTGCGGGTTGTGGCCGAGCCCGGGGCGTGGCGGGGCGCGGAGGCTCTGGTGGTACGCGCGCTGGTGCCGGCCGTCGAGGCGCTGGTGGCCGCGCTGGCGGCGGCCGGCATCGGCGTGCGTGAGGTCGCCCCCGTGGTCTCGCCCTTGGAGGCCGCCTTCCTCGACCTGACCGAGCAGCCGGAGGAGGAGCAGTGAGCGCGAGCGCGACCGGGGTCCTGGAGGCCGAGGACGCCGAGGAGCCGCAGGCCGAGGAGCGGGTGCCCGTGACACGGGCGTACCGGTTCGAGGTGGTGAAGCTGGTCGCGCAGTGGCGCATCCGGTTGCTGCTGCTGGCCTGCTGGACCGTGCCGGGCCTGTTCGTGGCGGCGGTCGCGCAGCAGGGCACCCTGCCCTCCGACACGCTGTTCGGGCGCTGGATGCACGCGACGGGCTGGGCCGGGCCGCTGGTGGTGCTCGGGTTCTCCGGTTCGTGGGCGCTGCCGCTGCTGACCTCCGTCGTCGCGGGCGACGTGTTCGCCGTGGAGGACCGGCTGGGCACCTGGCGGCATCTGCTGGTGGCGGTCCGCTCGACGCGGCGGATCTTCGTCGCGAAGGCGCTGGCGAGCGTGACCGTGATCGTGCTGATGGTGGCAGGGCTGACGGTCTCCGGTGCGGTGGGCGGCCTGGCGGCGGTCGGTGACCGGCCGCTGGTGGGCGTCGACGGGCACCAGCTCGCGTCGGCGGACGCCGCCGGGGCGGTGCTGCTGGCGTGGCTGTGCGCGCTCGCGCCGACCCTCGCGCTCGCGGCGATCGGGCTGCTGGGCTCCGTCGTCCTTGGCCGCTCGCCGATGGGACTGCTGGTGCCGGCGCTGACCGCGGTCGCGATGCAGCTCGCGCAGATGCTGCCCCTGCCGGTGGCGCTGCGCCTGGCGCTGCCCGGCTACGCCTTCGTCGCCTGGAACGGGCTGTTCACCGACCCGGCGCAGCTGGGCGAGCTGCTGGTCTCGGTGGGCGTGAGCCTGGCGTGGGTCGTGGTGGCCACCGTCTCGGCCTATCTGCTGTTCCGGCGCCGCGACTTCACCGGCGGCAGCGACGACGGGCTCGGGCGCCGGGCGGTCGCCCTCGGGGTGCTGCCGCTGGCCGCGCTGCTCGCGCTGACCTTCGGGGCGGTGGCCGCGGCCACGCCGTCGACGGGCTCCGGGATCACCCGGGCCAAGGTCCAGCGCTCCGTCGCGACCGTGTTCGCCCACCTGTACCGGTTGCAGACGGACCAGCTGCACCGTCCCGCCGTCACCGAGGCGCAGCTGCGCGTCTCCGCGGCGTGCGCGCGCGGTGACGGCCAGTCTGCGGAGGACCCGGTGGGTGCGGGCAACGACTGGCACTGCGTCGTCACCTGGCACCTGCCCGGGGCGGCGGCGCCCGGCACGGCCGTCTACCAGCTCACCGTCGCCCCGAACGGCCGCCTGGAGGCGGACGGCGACGGACCCAAGGACGTGAACGGCTACTTCCTGGTGCGGACCCCGACCGGGGACGCGCCGAACCCCCTGTGGCAGTTCGACGGGAACGTCGAGCTGCTGCCCTCCCCTTGAGAAGGGATGACCCATGCAGGTCACACGTCGCCGACGTGGAGAGAAGGAGCAGCTCGTCGTCCTCGGGCGCCGGGTCGGCCGCCGGGCCACGCTGGTGACGGCGTGCGTCACCGCCGTCGCCGTGGCCACCGGGACCGCCTTCGCCTCGACCCGGCAGTTCGGGTCGGAGCAGGTCGGCCAGCAGACCTCGCACGGCGAGGTGATCTCCAGCGACCAGTACCTCAACCCGTACGGCACCCGCCTGGTCATCAACGACGGCAAGCTGATGGCGTCGCGGGTCAGCCCGGACGGCGGTCACCTGGCGGCCACCGTCGCCGACGGTGACGCCTCGCTGGTCATCGTCAACCTGGCGACCGGTCAGGTGCAGCAGCGCGTCGGCTCGGCCTCGGTGGACGACCTGCACATCGCCGGGGACGGCGTGGGCCAGGAGGCGCCCGTCTACTCCCCCGACGGCACGCAGCTGTGGCTGGGCGAGGCGGACGGCTACACCAGGTTCACCGTGCAGGCGGACGGCAGCCTCACCGCTCCGGTGTTCGTGCCGATAGCCGCGCAGGGCGGCGGCGCGGTTCACGCGCTGGCGTCGGCGGCGGTGTTCTCCGCCGACGGCTCGACGGTGTACGGGGTGGTCAACGGCCAGAACCGGGTCGTCGCCATCGACGCCGCGACAGGCGCGATCGAGCAGAGCTGGGCGGTGGGCAACGCGCCGCGCGGCGTCGTCCAGGTCGGCCACAAGCTGTACGTCACCAACGAGGGCGGGCGCACCGCCCAGGCCGGCGACTCGACGCTGAACTCCTACGGCACCCAGGTGCCGGCGAGCCCGGTGACGGGCGCGACCACGTCCGGCACGGTCAGCGTCATCGACCTCGCGGACTCCTCGGCGGCGGTGCGCAGCATCGACGTGGGCCTGCACCCGACCGGGGTGTACGCGAAGAACGGCGTCGTGTTCGTCACCGACACCGCGTCCAACCAGGTCTCCGTCATCGACACCCGTCGCGGGGACCGGGTCGTGCAGACGATCGACACGCAGCCGTGGCCCGAGGCGACGGTCGGGTACGAACCGGACGCGGTGACGCTGACCGACGACGGGCACCTGCTGGTCACCCTGGGCCGCGCGAACGCGGTCGCGGTCTACCGCTACAGCGGCCCGCAGGATCCGGTCAGCTACGTGGGCCTGCTGCCCACCGACTACTTCCCGGCCGAGATCGCCACGGTGGGCGGCAAGGTCGTCGTCTCCAACACCCGTGGCGTCGACGCCCTGCGCCCCGACGCGACGGGGGCGCACAACACCCACGACACCACCTCCAGCCTGACCACGTTCACGCTGCCCAGCGACCGCGTCGTCCGCGACAGGACGGCGCAGGTGTTCAAGGACAACGGCTGGACCGGCGGCTCGGTGAAGCTGGCCGACGGGCGCAGGGCCAAGCCGGTGCCGGTCCCGACACGCATCGGCGACCCGTCGACGATCAAGCACGTGTTCCTGATCGTCAAGGAGAACCGGACCTACGACCAGCTCTTCGGTGACATGCCGCAGGGCAACGGCGACCCGGCGCTGGCCCAGTTCGGCGAGAACGTGACGCCGAACCAGCACGCGCTGGCCGAGCAGTTCGGGCTCTACGACAACACCTACGACATCGGCACGAACTCCGCCGAGGGCCACAACTGGCTGATGCAGGCCGACGACCCGGAGTACACCGAGTCCTCGGCCGGCGAGTACCTGCGCAGCTACGACACCGAGGACGACGCGCTCGGGCACCAGTCCTCCGGCTTCCTGTGGACGGGCGCGCAGGCAGCCGGGCAGAGCGTGCGGGACTTCGGCGAGTTCCACCAGTTCCTGACCAAGCCGGCGGACGCCAGCTGGCAGAACCTGTACTGCGACGCGAAGACCATGGACTCGACGGGCGGGCCCTCCGCCTACACCCTGGCCTCGTCCTCGCCGATCCCGTCGCTCAACAGCGTGTCGGTGCCCGCCTTCCCGAGGTTCGACACGTCCGTGCCGGACCAGTACCGGTACGAGATCTGGAAGCAGGACTTCGAGAAGAACGGCCCGGCGAACCTCAACATGCTGTGGCTGTCGAGCGACCACACCGGCGGTCCGGCGAGCCCGGCGGCCCAGGTCGCCGACAACGACCTGGCCACCGGCAAGATCGTGGACGAGATCACGCACAGCCCCTACTGGAAGGACTCGGCGATCTTCGTCGTCGAGGACGACTCGCAGGCGGGTCTGGACCACGTGGACGGGCACCGTGCGCCGATCCAGATCATCAGCCCCTGGGCGCAGCACGGCACCGTCGACGACCACTACTACTCGCAGATCACCATGGTCCGGACGATCGAGCAGATCCTCGGGATCCACCCGATGAACCAGGAGGACGCGGCCGCCACGCCGATGGCGACGGCGTTCACCGACAGGCCCGACTACACGCCGTTCACCGCCGTGCCCAACCGCACGCCGCTGACGGACGGCCTGTCCACGCCGCCGCCCTGCGGCGTCGACGTGCCGGCCGCGCAGGACCACCACGCGGCCCTGGTGCCGCGGACCACCACCCCGCCGGCCGCGGAGCAGGCCGTGGCCGCGCAGTGGGCCGCGTGGCAGGCGCAGCAGCACCTGACCGGCCCGAACGCGGTGCCGGACTACGCCAACCCGGCGCAGATGAACCACCTGGTCTGGTACGAGACCCACAACTGGACCACGCCCTACCCGGGCGAGACCAAGATCTACGCCCCGGGCCAGGTCCCCGGCGCCTACCTGCCGTCCTCGGAGACGGACGGCTGATCCCGCACCACCGCCTGCCCAGGGCCCCCGGTGAGCACGCAGCGTCGTGCGCGCCGGGGGTCTGCGCGTTCAGCGGCGCTGGGCGCGGCGGGCCTGGATCACGTAGGAGACGTAGGCCACGGTGGCCGCCACGCCGACCCGGGTGGCGGCGACCGCGATCGACGGGGCGTGCAGCTGCATCGCCGCATAACCCGCCACCGCCGTGGCGCACCCCACCACGACGCGGGCGGCTTCGAACCAGCGGCGGCGGAAGGCCTGGTATCCGCCGACGCCGAGGCCGAGCACGGCGAAGCCGAACATCAGAGCTATGAGCATGACGGGAGGATAGTCCCGACCGTCACGCCCGTCGGCCGGGGGGGTGTCACCGTCACGCTGGGCTTACCGGCGAGGTCGGCTCCCGCTCGGCGCCGGCAAGGGTCGGTGGGGCCCCGGCAGCGGCGGTGATGCGGTCGTGGTCGGCCCAGTCGACGGGGCGGGCCTCGTCGGCGAGGAGGTGGGGGATGCCCTCGACGATCGCGTAGGCGCGGCGCAGGCGCGGGTTGTACAGGCTGTCGGTCTGTGCGTCGTAGAGGAGCGGGCCCTTGTCGACCGGGCAGGCGAGCAGGTCCAGGAGCTCCGGGGCGAGGGACACGGTGTCCTCCTCGGGCGGCACGGTGTCGGGGGTCCCCGGGAGGCCGGTGCCGGAGACCAGCGGGGTGCGGGCGTGGACGATCAGGTCGGCGGCGAGTTCGGGCACGTGTTGCAGCAGGCGGTCCAGCGGCCGCAGCACGCGCGGTGTGTCGTGGTAGGCCGCGCCGCGCACGGCGACGATGTCCAGCCCGTGGCCGCCCAGCAGTCCGAGCAGCGCGGCGCGGGTGAACACACGCAGGTGGCCCACGACTTCGTGCCCCGGGCGGCCGTAGATGCGCTTCAGGCTCACCTCGGTGAACACCGGCTGCACGCCGGCCAGCAGCAGCCCGCGGTTGAACCAGGCGGCCAGGTTGGGGGTCGAGAGCAGGAGCGATCCTCCCGGCCGCAGGACGCGGGTGAGCTCGTCGAGGGCCGCGTCGGTGTCCACGAGGTGCTCGATGACCTCGCTGAAGACGACGACGTCGACCGCCGCGTCGGGCATCGGCAGTCCGCCGTGGTCGAGCGTGGCCCGCACCAGGGTCAGGCCGCGGGCCTGCGCGCGGTCCAGCGCCATCCGGGACCAGTCCACGCCGACGACGGTGTGGCCGTGCGCGCGGTGCGCGAGCAACGCGGTGGCGGCGCCGTCGCCGCAGCCCACGTCGAGGATGCGCAGTCTGCGGCGGGAGACCGCGGCCTGGTCGAGCAGCGGGTCCAGCAGGGCGAGCTGGCGTCGCGCACGGTGGAGGCTGGAGGCCACGACGACGGTGGGGTCCTCGTAGAGGCTGCGCAACGAGGAGGGGCCGACCGGGTCGGCGGGCCCGGCGGGCTCGCCGGGCCCGGCAGCTGCGGCGCCGGAGGGGGTGGGCGGGGTCACGACGGTCCTTCCGGGGAACGGGGGACGGCGAGCGCGGGGGACGGCGCAGGCGCGCCGGTGGAGAGTTCGGTGACGGCGTGGGCGAGGAGCTCGGTGAAGGCGGCTGCCGCCGACGCGTCCAGGGCTTCGAGGCGGTGCCGGATCATCAGGTGCAGGCGCCCGCCCGCGCCGAGCGCGGTGACCGAGAGGCCGCGCGGCATGGGCGCCGGGGCGGCGGCCCACAGCTCGGTGATGTCGCCCGCCCCGGCGAGGCTCCGCGGCAGGGCGGTGATCGGGCCGAGATTGCTGAGCATCGTCGTGTCGGCGAGCGCGCGGGCCGCGAACCGCACGCCAGGGGCGAGCAGTTGCCGGATCGCCCGCGGCAGCCAGGCTGCGCCCAGCACGACGGCGGCGGGGCCTCCTTGCGGTCCCGCCGGGGCCGCCTTGGCCTCGGCGGTGCGGGCGGCGACGGCCGCGAGCAGCGTCCGCGGGTCGCCTGCGCAGGAGTCGGCGCCGATGCCGATGGACGTCAGGCGGGAGTGGTTGCCCTGGCCGTCGTGGCGGGTCTGCCCGTCGCGGGTGTTGACGGGCATGGTGATCCGCAGCGGCGCGGTGGGCCGCGCGTGGGCGGCGTTCCACCGGACGACGGCCAGCGCGAGGGCGGCGAGCAACAGGTCGTTCAACGTCACCCCGGCCGCGCGGGCGGCCCGCGACAGCGCGGCGGTCCGCTCCGCGTCGAACGCGAGCGGCACCACCGCGTACCCGCTCCGTCCGCCCCCGGCGGGCTCCCTGGCCACCCGAACGGGCCGGACCGGCAGCAGCCCCGGGCGCGGACGGCGCACGGCCTCGACGGGCAGGACGGGCCGGCCGGCGCCAGGCCCAGGGCCCTTTGGCACCCCGGCCGCGCCGGACGCCGGGCCCAGCGCAGCCGGGACGGCGCGAGGGGCGCCGCCGGACGCGGCCACCGGCAACGGCAACGGCAACGCCGCACCCGGGACAGGGGCCCACGGGTGCGCCGGCCCGCCGGACACCCGGCCCGGCGCAGCCGGAACCGCGTGGGGGGTGCCACTGGGTGCGGGGGCGGCGCACGGGGGCTGAGGGGTGGCGTTGTAGGCGGCGCAGATGGCGAGGAGGACGCCGACGAAGCCCATGCCGTCGAAGCCCGCGTGGTGGGCGACCAGGAGGAGGCGGTCGCCGCCCGGGGCGCCGGTGAGGAGGCGGAGGCGGAGGAGAGGGGCGTCGCGGAGGTCGAGAGGGGTGTCGAGGATCGCGCGGCGTTCGGCCGCGAGGTCGAGGGAGTCGAGGGAGTCGAGGGAGGGGCCGGTGCGGACCGTCAGGGGGTCGGTGGCGGGCCACGCCGTCAGCTGCCAGCGGCTGCGGGTGCGCCACGGCGGCGTGGGCGCGCGGTGGGAGCGGGTCGCCGGGTGGGCCGCGAAAGCGGTGCGGACGGCGGCACGCAGGCGGTCCACGTCGAAGCGGCCGGTGACGGCGAGTTCGAGGTAGATGAGATTGGGCTCGCCGCGGCGCTCCATCAGGTCGGCGGTCTCGTCGACGGCCGTGAATCGTGTCGGGTCCGCGCTCATGCCGTCCTCCGCAGGACCAGTTCGGCGCGGCGCCTCGGCCGGGGCACCGTCGCGAGGCGGGTGAGCAGGGTCAGGTCGCTGCGGTGGCGCAGATGGCGGACGACGAGGCGGCGGGCGCCGGTAAGGGAGAGGCAGACCAGGCCCCCGACGCGGGTGATACGGGCGAGTTCGTCCAGCACCCCGACCGCGTCGGGGGCGCGGGGGAAGGCCGCGTCGCAGTAGGCGAGATCGGCGGCGCCGTCCCTGACCGGTAACCAGTAGCCGTCCGCGATCACCCGCTCCCCCTCGGCGGACGCGCCTCGGGCGTCCGCCGGCTCGACGACGAGGCAGCGGGCACCGGCGGTGCGGAAGGCGTCGGCGCGCCACGCGTCGTGTCCCACGGCGACGACCTGGCGGCTCGCCAGGTCCAGCAGCCGGTCGACGCGGCGGACGTGGTAGCAGGCGTGCAGCCGCCGGTAGGCGGGCGCGCGGACGCCGTGGCGCAGGGCGGTGGCCAGCAGGCGCAGGGCCAGGGCCGGGACCGACGCCGGTTGGGCGGTGGTCACGCGCCCTCCGGGACCGCGGGTTGCTCCTCCGCCGCCGGATCCGGCTCCGCGGCCGCCGCTCCCCCGCGTCGCGGCCGCAGTCGCAGCACGCCGACCGCGGCGATCACCGCGCCGAGGCCGGTGACGAGCCACGGCACCGGGCCTTCGAGCAGGGACAGGCCCATCGCCTGGCCACTGGCCTGGTCGACGAGTTGCTGCTCGGTGTCCTGGGTGGTGCGCAGGTCCGCGTCCAGGACGGTCACCTTGTCGATCAGGGCGCCCGGTGCGCGCAGCGTGATGATCTCGTGGCTGGTCTGCGAGACGGGCGTGCCGGTCTCCTGGTCGACCAGGGTGAGCGTCTGCGGGTTCTGGTACCACTCCTCGGCCTGGACGGTCGCCGCCTTGGACGTCAGGCCGAGCAGGCCGGGCGGGACGGAGACGTAGCCGATCCGCATGGGCTTGATCGTCTGCGTGTAGGCGTTGAACGTGTGGCCGTCCAGGACGCGGGTGCCGACGAGGTACGCGGGGAAGGCGCGCGCGGCCTCGGGATCCCACATCTGGTAGCTGGTCGCGTCCGCGTGGAACGGGAACTTCAGGTAGGCGTCGGCGTCCGGGCCGGTGTCGGCGCCGCAGCAGGCGACGAACGTGTTGGTGACCCGGTCGAAGGTCCACCGGTTGGTCGTATAGCTCAGGGCCAGGCGGGCGTCGGTCAGGCCGATGGTCGCGGGTGTGTCGACGCGGGTGGTGATGGTCCACACGGCGAGGTGCTCGCGTTTGCCGAGGACAGGATCACCCTGGATGTGCTGGACCGCCGTCACCTGACCGGCGCCCGCCGCGCCCGTGGCCGGGTCGAGGTAGTGGGCGTCGCCGATCGAGACGGAGGTGGTCGTGGAATCCGGATCCCACGGGGCCACCCGGACGGCGGGCAGCACGGCGAAGTGCAGCACCGGTCCGGCGGCGGCGAGCAGCCCGCCGCACGTGAGCAGGACGGCGGCGCGGACGCGTTGGCTCAACGGGACCCCCAAAGGGCTGCCGGGCTCGGTGGGCGGCGGGGCGGTGGCGCGAGATGTCTCCGGACCGTAGAGCCTGAACTGACGGATCGTCAATAATTGTGGACGGGTCGATGATTCCGTCTCCGATTCCTGTTGCGGAAGACGAATTACCCACCAGTAGGAAGTTATTGACGCCTTGTCACCAAGACCCTAGGGTTGGCCCGCCCTTCTCCCTCCCTCGTTGAAAGGCACCCCGATGGACAGCCCTGGCGTCCTTCGGCCGCCGTCCCGGGAGAGCGTCCCCCGGGCCCGGACGGCCACCCGCGCACACGTCGCCTTCCTCTCGCTGCGCGACCTGGCGAGCCCCGCCGCCGGCGGATCGGAACTCCTGATCGACAAGCTGGCGGCGGGCCTCGCCCGGCGCGGGCATCCCACCACCCTGGTCTGCGGCGGTCCGGTCTCCGCCGAGCGGCCCTACCGCGTGCGGCGCAACGGCGGCCCCTACACCCAGTTCCTGACGGCGCCGCGCGCGGTACGGTCGCTCGACCGGGTGGACCTGCTCGTCGAGGTCTGCAACGGCCTGCCCTACCTCGCTCCCGCCTGGTCCCCGCGCACGCCCACCCTCTGCCTGGTCAACCACGTGCACCGGGAGCTGTGGCCGCTGCGCTACCCGTGGCCGATCGCCGCGCTCGGCCGCTACGCCGAGACGGTGCTGCTGCCGCGCGTCCACCGGGACAACCTGTTCGTGGCCGTCTCGGAGTCCACCGCGCAGGCGCTGACCGAGATCGGCGTGGCGCGGGAGCGGATCAGGGTCGTCACCAACGGCGTCGAGGACGTGACCGAGCCCGAGGCGCTGCTGCCGAAGTCCCCCGAGCCGCTCTTCCTCGCCCTGGGGCGCCTGGCCGACTACAAGCGGATCGACCTGCTGCTGCGGCTGTGGGAGCGGGTGCGCCCGGTCACCGGCGGCACCCTCGTCGTGGCGGGCGACGGACCAGAGCGCGAGCGCCTGGAAGCCCTGGCCGGGCCGCAGGTGGTCTTCACCGGGCGGATCGACGAGCAGACCAAGCACGAACTGCTCTGCCAGGCCTGGCTGTTGCTCCACCCCTCACAGGTCGAGGGCTGGGGCCTGGTGGTCACCGAGGCGGCCGTTCGCCGCACGCCGACGGTCGGCTTCCGCATACCCGGACTGACGGACTCCGTCACGCACGGCACGACCGGCCTGCTCGCGCCCACGGAGGGCGCGTTCGCCTCAGCCTGGGCCGGACTCGCCCTCGACCCCGCCCGGCGCCGCGCCATGGGCGCCGCGGCCCGCCGGGGCGCGCTCGGGCTGCGCTGGCACACCACCGTCGACCGCTTCGCCGCCGTCGTCGACGAGGCGCTGCACCGGGCCGCCTCCAACGGCGGCGGGGGCGGCAGACGCGGCGGACGCTGACGCGCCGTCGGCCGGAGCGGCAGCCGGGGCTCGGCCTGGAACGCCTGGCGGCGCGGCGGGCGGTGTCGCCGTCGACCCGGGCACGGGTGCCGCGACGGCCCCGGGCACGGCCGCGGCGCCGGTCGGCGCGAACGCCGGCGCCGGGGCGGGTGCGGCCGGTGGGCGCAGGGCGAGGACCAGCAGCGACACGACGAGCGCGCCCAGCCGCAGCCCGAGGCGCAGCGGATCGGCCGGCAGCGGCTCGTGGAAGATGACCCCGCCCGCGACCATCACCAGCGCGTTGCCGGTGATGACCTGCGCCGGCACCAGTGAGGCCGCCCGGGAGCGCTGGAGTCCGATCTGCATGACCCCCAGCATCAGCACCGAGAAGGCCGCGAGCAGCCACGGGTAGGGCAGCGCGGCGAGGGCGGCCACGGTCCGGTGCCCGTCCCTGGCGGCCACCGCGAGCGCCTTGGCCAGCAGCCCGCCCGCGCCGTTGAGCAGCCCGACGGCCACGCCGTAGGCGGTGCCCGTGCGCGGCCCGCGCGGCAGCATCACCACCCCGGCGCCGAGGCCGGCGAACGCGCAGACGGTCAGCACGGCGGCGGGGTGGTCGCCGCGCCCCACCGGGTCCAGGTGCGGGTCGTAGCTGAGCACGAGCAGGGTCGTGCTCAGCGCGAGCAGGACGAGCATGGCCACGTCCGCGCGGGCGGGTGCCTCCCGGTACACCAACGCCGAGACGGCGACGAGCACCGCCGGACCCACCGCGAGCAGCGGCTGCGCCACGGTGATCGGCAGCAGTCCCTGTGAGACCACCTGGAGCACCAGCCCCGCCAGCACGAGCGCGAAACCCGCGAGCCACGCCGGTCTGCCGAACAGCGAGCGGAACAACGCCACGGGGGCGCCCAGCCGCAGCGGCGGCAGCGCGCCCAGCGCCCGCTTCTCGATCAGCAGACCGACGTTGTAGCAGACGGCCGCGAGCACGGCGGCGGCGACGCCCAGGATCACGCGCCCGCCTCCCCGCCCACCGCGGGCGGACCGGACCGGTCCGCCGGCACGGCGTCGGACGGCTCGTCAGCCATGGGCGCGCCCGCGCCGTCCCGCTCCGCATGGGCCTCGGGGGCGCCCGGCTCCGCCGGGGACGTCCCCGTGTCGGGAGCCGGGGCGAACCGCTGGGTGGGGGTGTCCCCCTCAGGGAATGCCCCGCCGCCCTCGGCGACCGGCTGCGCCGGCGACGCAGCGGCCTCGGGGCCTTGGGCGAGCCGCGCGTCCGGGACCAGGGGCGAGGTCGCCTCCGCAGTGGCCGGAGCGCCCTTCACCGAGGACGAACCCGCGCCGGAAGGCGTGGCGAACCGCTGCGTGGGGGCGTCCGGCGTGGTGGACGAGGTCGCCTCCGGGGCGACCGGGCCGCCTTCGGCCGCGGACGTCTCCCCGCCGGGAGGCGTGGCGAACCGCTGCGTGGGGGCGTCCGGGGTCGTGGGCGAGGTTGCCTCGGGGGCGGTGGGCTGGTGGGGGATGTGGGAGAGGAGCCCCGTGGGGGCGACCACGGTCGGTGGGCCGGACGGGGACGAGGTGGGGGCCGGGGGTTGGTTCGGGGTGGAGGCGGACGGCTGGGGCTGCGCCGGGTCGGGAATCGGCCCGGACGGGCGGGCGGTGGCCCAGGGGGCGAGCGCGGCGGCGAGGGCGACCAGGGCGCAGGCCTGGGCCGCAGGGCCGAACGCGCCCTGGCCCGCCGTCAGGCCGCCCTCGACGGAGAGTGCGGCGATCACCCCCGCCGCCGTCATCGTCGCGATCGCGAGCGCCGGGCCCGCCGTGCGGGCGAGGGACGGGCGCCACCACCACAGGACGACCAGCACCAGCGCCGCGCCCGCCATCGGGCCGCCGACCAGCGCGAGGACGGCCACCGCGACCAGCGGCCCCGCGACCACGCCGAGGCCGGGGCGCGCCGCCACGGCGGCGGCGCGGCGGCCGGGCGCGCGGCGGGCCGCGACGTAGAGGGTGACCAGGACCAGGAGCAGCAGCACCGCGCCGAGCACGAGCGCGACCACGTACAGGATCTGCGGTGCGTAGGTGAGGTGCACGACGCCGCTCGCGCCGGCCGGGATCAGGAAGCCCTGCTGCCAGCCGTCGAGGGTGACGGCCTGAAGCGTCCGCCCGTTCAGCGTCGCGGACCAGCCGGGGGCGGCGTTCTCGTGGACCTCCAGGTAGGCCGCGGGTCCGGCCTCGACCCGCACGGAGCGGTCCTCCTGGCCCCAGCTCCACGCGTCGACCACCCGCGCGCTGGAGCCGGGGGCCGGCTCGCTGGCCGCGAGCGCCCCGTTCTGCTCGGTGCTCACGAGGGTGGCGTCGGTGATCGCGAGGGGCGAGCCCGGCGCGTCCCCGGGGGCGTCGAGGGTGTGGCCGGGGCCGGCGGGGAGGGAGACCTGGAAGTCGGCGGGACAGAGGGTGACCCCGATGGCCTGCTGGGAGAGCAGCGCGCCGAGCGTGCCGGAGGCGGTGGTCGGGTAGGTCCGGCCGTCGATGCTGAGCTGCGGGCCCTGGCCGCAGGGCAGGGTGAAGGGGGTGTTGGGGTCGGCCGGCTTCTGGGTGAGGTCGCTCAGGGCGGGGAAGACGGCCTTGGCCAGTCCGAGCGGCAGCGGCACCTGGGTGCCGGTGATCGGCTCGTAGCTGGTGACCCGCGCGACCTTCGGAAAGGTGACGGCGACCTGGTCCGTGGTCAGCGGCGCGAAGGTGACCTTGCCGTCGGCGCCCACGGACGCGTCGCGCTCGCCCGCAGGGCTGCTGAGGTGGACCGTCAGGGGCGCGGCGGAGAGGCCGCCCGCGGCCTGGAGGTCGAGCTCGGACAGTGTGCGCTCACCCTTCCAGGAGTAGCTGAGCTGCGCGGTCGTGCCCGGTTGGGCGATCCAGCCGTCGGCGCTGTCGGCCTGCACCAGGTTCGAGCCCTGGTACTGCGGGAGGTTGGCGATGGCGGGACTGGAGACGACGCTCAGCGGGCTCGTCGGCGTCAGGCTGCGGATCAGTCCGTCGAGCGCGGGGCCCGGGACGGGCACCGCGCCGAGCTGGACGCCGAAGCTGTCGGCCCGGTCGAGGGCGAACTGCCGGGCGAGGCCGGTCTCCGGGCTCTGCGGGCCGAGCAGGCCGGTCGCGGCGACGCTGCGGTGGAAGCTGAAGGAAACGCCGCCAGCGTCGCCCGTGGGCGCGTCGTGCGGGACGGCCAGGTAGCGGGTCACCTGGACGCCGGGAACGGCGACCTCGCTGACGCCGGCGCCGAGCCCACCGGGGACGGCGCCCGTCGCGGCGGCGATGGTGAGGGTGAGGCTGCGCGTCGGACCGGCCGGGACGGCGAGGTCCTGTGCCGAGCCGGTGGGGTTGAGGGCGTCGGTGACCGTGCCGCGGTCCGTACGGACCGTCAGCCGGCTGATCAGCGGGCGCAGCGGGCTGTCCGCGAGGAGCTGGAGGGAGACGGTGGCGGGCAGGTCCACGGCGCCGTCGAAGTCGATCCGCAGCCACTGGCCCACCGGGCTGCTCGGGCTGCCCTCGGTCCAGGCGGTCGCGGCGTCGCCGTCGAAGGCGTTGACGGGGTCGTACTGGGGTGACTGGAGCAGCCAAGACCCGTAGCTGGACGCGGTCACCGAGGCGGCGCCGGACAGCACGGCCGTGGTCTGGTGCCCCTTCAGGTCGAAGGGCATCTCCAGTTGGCGCGGGGCCTTGCCGCCGGAGCCGTCGGAGCGGTCGGCCGGGTTGGTGCCGTTCGCGGTGTAGGTGTAGGAGACGTTGTCGCGGATCAGGCCGAAGGAGGTGTCGGTGCGGCGCAGGCCGTCGGCCACGACCAGCGGGCTGCCGGCGGGGGCGGTGCCGCCCGTCGTGGCGCCCTGACCGCTGAGCACCACCGGGCGGCCGTCGGCGATGCCGCCGCCGGAGCCGTCCGAGGCACCGCTGAGCTGGAGCAGGCTCTCCGGTCCGCCGCTCAGGCGCAGCGTGCCGCCGGCCGGGAGGACGGTGAACGGCGTCTGCGGCTGGAGCTTGGTGGAGAACGCCTCGAAGATCTCGACGGACGGGTAGCCGTAGTCGAGGTCGAGGACCTGAAGCGGGGTGTCGCCGCGCACCGGGGTGGGCGGCACGATCGGGCCGAAGTGCGCGACCACCTGGAAGCCGGACGCCAGCAGGGTCTCCCGGTAGGCGGTGGGGTCGACGTAGTCGAACTGGCCCGGGGAGAGGTCGTGGCGCAGAACGACGAAGCGGATGCCGGCGCGCGCCAGGTAGGCGGCCAGCCCCGGCTGGTCGGTGCCGGTCGCCAGGGCCTGCTCGGCGGCGTCGAGGTAGCGCTGGACGCCCGCGCCGCCGTTCGGCACCAGGGTCCGCTCGGCCCAGGAGGACTGCGCGTAGGGCTGGAACGCGTCGTCGGTGGTGCTGCCCCAGGTGTAGTCGCCGTGCGAGGCGGCCGGCTCCAGCAGGGTGCGGCCGTTCCCGCCCATGTCGGCGACGTAGGAGGCGGTCTGCTTCCAGTAGTCGGGCACGGCCGTGAAGGAGTCGCTCTGGAGCGTGCGCGCCGTCAGGTACGGTACGGCGCAGCCGAGCAGGGCGGCGGTGAGCACGAAGGCGGTCACCGGGACCAGCAGGCGCCGGGCCGTGGCGCCGGTGGCCGCTCGGGCGGGCAGACGGCCCAGCAGGTGGGCGAGCCCGAGGACGAGCGGCAGGGCGAGCAGCGGCTGGAACTTGTAGACGCTGTGGAACGCCTCACCGGGTCCGCTGAGCAGGGACTGCAACTGGTTGTGCAGGGGGCCGCCGAGGGTGCCGCCGTAGACGGCCATGACGGCGACGGCGCCCAGCCCGAGGGTCCAGCGCAGCCAGCGTCCCTCGGGGACGTCGCGGCGGGCGAGGCCGCCGAGGCCGAGCGCGGCGAGGGCGGCGCTGCCGGCGACGGCCCAGCCGGTGGTGGCCAGCACCCACCCGGCGCTCAGGGCGGGCGTGCCGAAGTCGAGGTAGTCGAGCCAGTTGCCGGTGCCGCGCAGCGCCTCGGTGGCGGCCATGGTGGAGGCGGTGGTGTGCGGGGTCTCGATGTACGGGAGGAAGTCGAAGCCGTAGCGGCCGAGAAGCAGCAACGGCAGCCACCACCAGGCGGTGACCAGCAGCACGCCGAGCAGCCACCAGCCGAGCAGGCGCCGGGTGCGCACCGTCCACTGACGGGTCAGCAGGTACAGCAGCGGCGCGGGCAGGACGGCCAGCACGGAGACGGCGTTGACCCCGCCCATGCAGAGCACGACCAGGGCGGAGCGTCCGGCGCAGCGCAGCGCGGAGGCGTCCTGGCGGGTCCCGTCGACGAGCGGCACGA
The DNA here is from genome assembly GCF_041261265.1 of Streptacidiphilus sp. MAP12-33. NCBI lineage: Bacteria > Bacillati > Actinomycetota > Actinomycetes > Kitasatosporales > Streptomycetaceae > Streptacidiphilus > Streptacidiphilus sp. MAP12-33. The sequence continues at coordinate 81,250 of NZ_JBGCCA010000024.1, read as the reverse complement.
TCACCCAGGGCAGCAGCGCCATCGGCAGGACCGCGGCCGAGGTGGAGCCGACGAGCGCGGTCAGGGTCGGCCACAGGGCGTAGGCGAGGGCGGCGAGCAGGCGCGGGGTGCGGGTGCCGAGGCCGAGTCGTTCGGCCAGTCGCACAGCGCCCCAGAACGCGGCGGCGACGATCAGCGACATCCACAGCCGCTCGGCGATCCAGGCCGGGATGCCGACGGCCTCGGCCAGGAAGTAGAACGGTCCCATCGGGAACGCGTAGCCGACGGCCTGGTCCTGAAGCCCGCCGAAGCCGCCCTGGGAGCTCCACAGGTCGCCGAGCTGGCCGAGGAAACGGCCGGGGGTGAGCACGACGTCGGCCTTGGTGTCGAAGACGATCCGGCCCGGGGCCTCCAGCAGCAGACCGACGAGAGCGAGCGCCCACACGCCGAGCAGCCAGCGGCCTCCCGCCCGCCCGTCGGCGCGCGGCCCGTGGAACCAGGCGCGCAGGCGCGGTCCGCGCGGTCCGCCGCCCCCGGGGGTGGTTGCCGCGCCCGCCGGGGCCACCGCGGTCGCCCGGGTCGAACTGCTCGCTTCAGCGGTAGTCACCGCATCCTCCTCGCCGTTGGCCCGTCGATCAGGGGCGGGCCCCTCTTGCAGTTCTGACGGACCGTCAATAGCCTCGAACAGCCCGGTTCACGGGCATGGTCGGCTCTGTGGGGTGGTGCTGTGTTCGCTCGATCGACCCTTCCGACACTCGGTGCACTGCTCGCCGTACTGCTCGCCGCCGCGGCGTTCTCCGCCGCTGCGGCCGCCGGCGAGGTCAAGCCGAACGCTCCGACGCCCCAGCAGCACCATGTGCCGCTGGTCGTCTACGGGCAGGCGTCGTAGTAGCGGGGCGACGGCAGGGGCCCCGGCGGCCCCGCCGCCGCCTCGCGCACGGTTTCGCACACCGCCGCGGCGATCGCGTCCGGGCGGTCCACCGGCATCAGGTGCAAGGTGCCCTCCACCTCGACGTGCCGCCCCAGCGGGCTCATCCGGGCCTGGGCCCCGTACACCTGCGGGGACGCGCCGACGCCCGACAACACGCGCAGCGGCACCTGCGGGAACCGCGCGCTCGCGCGCAGTTGCGCCAGCTCCGCGAGGAAGTCGCGGACCAGCACGCGTTCCACCAGCGCCTCGGTGAAGCAGTGGCCCGCGCCGTACGCGGAGCGGTAGGCGTCGCCGCGGTCGGCCTGGTCGCCGCGGCGCACGGACTGGGTCCGCATGCCCAGGCGCCGCACGGCGGGCGCCACGACCTGGCTCAGCCCGGCGCAGCGGACGGCGTGTCCGACGGCGCGGGCCGTCCGCACCCTGGACCGGCGGTGACCCAGCACCTCACCGGTCACGTTGGGCGCGTGGGCCTCCACCAGGACGACACCGGCGACGCGGTGCGGATACAGGCGGGCCAGCGCCTCGGCGTACAGGCCGCCGAGGGAGTGACCACAGACGACCACCGGCGCGCGCACGCCCACCGCGTCGAGCAGGGCGACGGTCCAGGCGGCGCGCAGCGCGAGACTGGGCACGCCCGGCGCGGGCTGACTGCGGCCGAGGCCGGGGCGGTCGGCGCGGAGCACGCGGAGCGGGCCGGGCACGGGCGCGACATCGGCTGCGACGTCGGGTGCGACGTCGGGTTCGGGCAGCAGTTCGGCGACGACAGGGTCCCAGCCGAGCCAGGAGCCGCCGAGGCCGGACTCCAGCAGCACGACCGGATCCTGGGGTCCGCGCTCCGCGCCGCCCTCGTCGACGAGGTGCACGGCCCGGCCCCAGACCGCCACGAACCGTCCTGGCGGCCGACGCGGCGGGAGCAGCGGCAGTGGCAGCACGAGTTCCTCCCTGGACTGTCCCGGATGGCCACGGAACGGGGTGCCCCGATGGGCCATGGAAGCGTCGCAGGGAAGCTGACGGACTGTCAATAACCGTGTGCAAGCAGGAATATCACGTGGTTTCAGTGTGGACGGGCGGGCCGGCAGGGGGTCCCCCTGGGCCAGCTGTAGGGCGCGGTCACCCGGTAGGTCCCGGGCTCGGCGAGGCGCAGCAGCGTCCAGTCCCCGTCGCGCTCCAGGCAGGCCGGGCCCGGGCCGGTGACGGCGAGCCAGGGCGACCACGGCACCCGCAGCCGCACGGTCCCGGCCGGGGCCGGGACGGCCACCCGCACCTCGGCCGCGTCGGCGGTGACCGCGTGGGCGGGCGCGGCGACGAGCGGTTCGGGGTCGGTGACCGCGTAGACCCGCCAGCTCCCCGTCTGCCACACCAGGCGCAGCCAGGGCGGCCGCGCGAGGATCACCGCGACCTCGGCGCGGGCCGCCTCGTCCGGCGGGGCGGAGGCGAGGACGACGTAGTGCACGGCCCAGGTGCGCAGCCAGCCGTGGTAGCGGGCGGGGGTGAGCGCGTCGTCGTAGAACAGCGGGTTGCGCAGCATGTCCAGCTGACGGTTCCAGCCGCGCGCGAGCTCGACGGTGTCGACCAGACCCCACGCCTCCCAGTGGTTGACCATCGGCACGGCCTCGACGCGCGCCTGCTCGGCGCCGAGCCGGTGCAGTTCCACGGTGAGCGCCGCGGTGTCGCCCGCAGCGGGCGTCGCGGGCGGCAGCCCGACGAGGTCGGCGGCGACGAGCCAGTACGCGGTGGCCGCGAACGCGAGCACGAGCGCGCCCATCCGCACACGCTGCCGCGCCGCGCGGAGGTCCCGGGGGTCGCGCGGGGCACGGGGGTCGCGCGGGTCGCGAGGGTCGCGCGGGTCGCGGGGAGCGCTGACAGGCCGGGCGGCGCAGGCCGCGACGCCACCCGCGCCCGGCACGAGGGGAGGATGGAACGCGGAGCTCCAGGCCCCTGGGGTGGTCAGGGCAGCGAGAAGGGGCACGGTGGTGAGGACGAGGGCCAGGCGGCCGATGTTGCCGCCGATCGGGGTGTCCATCAGGCAGGTGCCGAGGGCGCCGAGGGCGTAGGCGAGCGCGGCGAGGCGCAGGGTGCGCCAGCGGCGCGGCACCAGAAGCGCGACCGCGACCGTGCAGGCGACGGTCGCGACCACGGTGGCCGCACTGAACGGGTCCACGCCGTAGGAGGGGAACAGCAGCGCCGCACCAGCGACGATCAGCACCGGCGGCACAGCGAGCGCCGCGCCCGCACGGTACTGCCGCCGCAACAGCAGCGCGGCCGCCCCCACCTCGAGGAACAGCCCCGCCAACGGGCTGGCCGCCGTCGCCATCCCTGCGGCCACGGCCACGCCGAGCACACGCCCGAGGCTCACGTCCGCCCGGCCGCTGCGCACTTCGCGCTCAGCGTGGGCGCCTCGGTGGACGCGACCGGCCGACTCGTGGAGACCGTCGCGACTGTCACGGGCCCGGCGACCAGGCCGGCGGAACCACCCGACACAGCCGCCCCGGCCTGCGCAGCCGACCCTCTCGTCGCGCCCGTCAGGGTCCGCGCGTCCCCGCCGGTCGCTGCTCCCGGCGGGGACTGCGAGGACCAGCGCCAGGAGAGCGAAAGCGAGGCCCGCCGCGAAGGAGACGCGCCCCGCCGCCACGTTGCACCACAGCGCGAACGCGCCCCACGTCGACACCAGCCAGGGCCGTCCGACGCCGCAGCGTGCGACGAGGACGGCCAGCAGGGCCGCGCCGGACACCAGTGAGGCCACCGCGACCGCCCGGACGCCGACCGCGGCCATCAGCAGCGGCGTGGCGAGGCTGTACGCGGCGGGGTAGGCGCCGCCGTACCAGGCGAGGTCGTCCGCGCTGCCTGGGTGGTGGGCCACGAACCGGGCCCAGGCGACCTGCGCCGCCAGGTCACCGCCCGCGTCGGCCAGAAAGAGCACCCACACCCCGCCGAGCACCACCGCAAGGCCGGTGGCAGGCAGCACCCCGGGCCCCCACGCCCGCACGCGCTCCGCCACCCATCGCACCCGAAGCACAGCCCATGCTGACACGCGGACCCCGGTCCACCCGGGCATCGGCGCCGTTCGTCGGCGCGGCGCCGTACCCTGCACGCATGCGGACGCGACCGACCCTGAGCTGGACCCCGGGCGACCGGGCGCTCCCGGAACCCGGCGACAGCGTGGATCCGGTGGAGCGGGTACTGCGGGACGGGCGGGTGCTGGTGCTCAGCGGCGCCGGGCTGTCGACCGAGTCCGGCATCCCGGACTACCGCGGGGAGGGCGGCACGCTGCGCCGCCACACGCCGATGACCTACCAGGACTTCGTCGGCGGCGAGGACGCCCGGCGCCGGTACTGGGCGCGCAGCCACCTGGGGTGGCGCAGCATCGGCGCGGCGCGGCCCAACGCCGGTCACCTCGCCGTGGCGGCGCTGGCGCGGCACGGCTGCGTCACCGGTGTGATCACCCAGAACGTCGACGGCCTGCACCAGGCCGCGGGCTCGCGCGGGGTCGTCGAGCTGCACGGCAGCCTCGCCCGCGTCGTCTGCCTGTCCTGCGGCGCCACCGGCGCCCGCGCGGAGCTGGACCGGCGGCTTCGGCTGGCCAACCCCGAGTTCGCGGCGACCGCGATCCGGATCAACCCCGACGGCGACGCCGACCTGCCGGACGCGCTGGTGCGCACCTTCCGAACGGTCCCCTGCGCGGCCTGCGGCGACGGCACGCTCAAGCCCGACGTGGTCTTCTTCGGCGAGAACGTGCCGCGCGCCCGCGTCGACGCGTGCTACCGCCTGGTCGACGAGGCGGCGGCGCTGCTCGTGCTCGGTTCGTCGTTGACGGTGCTGTCCGGGCTTCGGTTCGTCCGCCACGCGGCCCGGGCCGGCACCCCGGTGTTCGTGATCAACCGGGGTGTCACCCGGGGCGACGAGCACGCGGCGCTCCGGGTGGACCTGCCGCTCGGCGAGGCGCTGACGGAGCTCGCCCGCCGCCTGGGGGCGCCGCTCGGCGCGCCCGAGGGCTGACAGGTACGCTGCGAGAATTTTCCGGGACAGCGGGGTGCCGCGTCGGCCAGGATGATCGAATGCCCGACGAACTGAGCACCCGACCGACCACACCCCGCCGCCTGGCCGACGACCACGTCGACCGCGTCGCCGCCGTCGACCCCGGCGTCGCCACCTGGCTCGGCCTGGACCCGAGCAACGACCGGCTGCCCGACCTCACCCCGCAGGGCCTGGACACGCTGGCCGACGTCTCCCGGGACACGCTGCGCCGGCTCGACGCCCTGGAGGAGTCCGGCGACCCGGCCGAGCAGAGCTGTGCGCGGTTGCTGCGCGAGCGGCTGACGGCCGAGCTGCGCTGGCACGACACGGGCGAGGAGTTCCGCGCGGTGCGGAACCTGCACGCCCCCGTGCACGGGCTGCGCAGCCTCCTCACCATGATGCCGACGGCCACAGACGAGGACTGGGCGCCGGTCCTCGGGCGGCTGCGCCGTCTCCCCGAGACGCTGGCGGGCCACCGGGCCACGCTGGCCGAAGGTGTCCGGCGGGGCTTGTTCGCCGCGCCGCGTCAGGCCGAGGTGCTCGCCGCGCAGCTGACGCAGTGGACCGGCGAGGAGAAGACGGGCGGGCCAGGCTGGTTCGCCGACTTCGTCGCGCCCGCGCCGGAGGCGTTGCGCCCGGAGCTGGAGGCCGCCGCCCGCGAGGCGACCACCGCGGTGGCCTCTTTCCGCGACTGGGTGCGCGCCGACTACGCACCGGCCGCGAAGGGCACCCCGGACGCGGTGGGCCGCGAACGCTACCTGGTGGCCGCCCGCCGGTTCACCGGCGCGGACCTGGACCTGGACGAGGCCTACGACTGGGCCTGGGAGGAGTTCCACCGGGTCTGGGCCGACATGGGCGCGGAGGCGCGACGGGTGCTGCCGGGCGCGGGGGTCCAGGAGGCGCGCGAGCATCTCAACCTGCACGGCCACACCGTGCAGGGCGCCGAGGAGATGCGGGCGTGGTTGCAGCAGCTCGTCGAGGAGGCGATCGAGGCCCTCGACGGCACCCACTTCGACATCGAGGGCCCGCTGCGCCGGGTCGAGACCCGGATCGCCCCGGCCGGGACCGCCGCCGCGCCCTACTACAGCGGCCCGAGCCTGGACTTCAGCCGCCCCGGCCGCACCTACCTGCCGCTCGCGAACGGCGACGCCGAGGGCCGGTTCCACACCTGGCAGCTGGTCAGCACCTGGTACCACGAGGGCGTTCCCGGCCACCACCTTCAGCTCGCCTCGTGGACGGCGGCGGCCGAGCAGCTGTCGCGCTACCAGGTGACGCTCGGCAAGGTCAGTGCGAACGTCGAGGGCTGGGCCCTGTACGCGGAGCGGCTGATGGACGAGCTGGGCTTCCTGGCCGACCCCGGCCGCCGCCTCGGCTACCTGGGCAAGCAGATGATGCGCATCGTGCGGGTGATCATCGACATCGGCATGCACCTGGAGTACACGATCCCGTCCCACTCCCCCTTCCACCCCGGCGAGCGGTGGACCCCGGCTCTGGCCACGGACTTCCTCGACGCGTACGTCGGGTTGCCGCCGGCGTCGCGGGACAGCGAGATCGTCCGTTACCTCGGGCTCCCGGGGCAGGCCATCGGCTACAAGCTCGGGGAACGCGCCTGGCTGGCGGGCCGCGACGCCGCACGGTCCCGGCTCGGGGCGCGGTTCGACCTGAAGGCGTGGCACATGGCCGCCATCCGCCAGGGTTCCCTGGGACTGGACGACCTGACGGAGAACCTGGCCGCGCTCTGACGCGTCGCCCGGGAGAGGCGCGGGCAGGTGGGTCGAGGCCCCGGCCGTCCCCCCACGGTCGGGGCCTCGTGGCTCAAAATGAGTGACCCGGGGGTTGATGCTGGCAGGCCCGGGAGGGGGCCAGTACCACCGCTCGGTGGTACTGGCCCCACCGACCAGCGGATTCGCGGGGGGCCGCGAGGACGGCCCGGGCGGCACGGACGGGGTCACGAGGGCGGGTGTCGGCCACGCGCCGGTCGTTGGCCGGTGGCCGGGCGACAGGGGTCGCCCGGCGGGGCTGCCCGCCCTGCCGCGGCGGCATCGGGCCCGGTCCGACGGCCCTGACGCGGCGTCCCCCACGCGAGTGACCTGGGCCGGCACCCGTGGCTGCGGCCACGGAGGGCGGTGGCCAGCGACAATCGCGCCGAGTGGCACGGTCCGGCGGGCGGCTCGATCGGGTCGGCGTCGCCGCGCGCCGGCGCCGCGCTGTGGCAGGGTCCTGGCACGGAACGTCCCGACCGATCGATCGGTCACGGAGCCAGCCCGGAGGACACCATGCGCCCACTCCCGCGTCGTACCGCCGCCTTCACCCTCGCCGCCGTCGCGGCGCTGCTCGCCGGGGCCGCACCCCGGGCCGCCGCCGACCCCGTGGCGCCCGGGGCGTCGAGCACGGCGCCCGGTCCGTCGGTGCTGGTCATGACCGTGGGCGCCGGCACCGCGGTCGACCCCGGGCCCAGCCGGAGCACCGTCCTCACCTGCGACGACGACACCCCCGGCGGCGACCACCCCTCCCCCGCCGAGAGCTGCGCCGCGCTGCGGTCCGACGGCCTGGACTTCACGTCCCGCCCCACGCTCCAGGTGATGTGCCCCGACCTCTACCAGCCGGTGACGGTCACGGCGATGGGCGTGTGGGAGGGCGACCCCGTCGACTACCGGCGCACCTACCCCAACCCCTGCCAGCTGCGCCGCGCGACCAGCGTGCTGTTCGCGTTCTGAGGCGGTGGGCGGCCCCCGCTCACGGGGGGAGAGCGGGGGCCTGCGTCCATGGTGACGCACCGGTCCGGCGGGCCGGTACCGCCGCCCGGCGGTCTGCGCACCGTCGACTGTCGGGTCCCGGACCGTCCGTCGGACTGCACGTCACCAGTGGCCGATGCAGCGTCAGGTGCCGCCCAGCACACGGGCGAAGGCGTACCAGCACAGCATCGCCGTGTCGACCGCGGCGATGCCCACCGCGACCAGCGCGGCCGCGATCGCGAGGCGGGCCCAGGTCTGGGAGCGGCGGGCTCGGTGACCCGCCATCATGACGGCGGCCAGGACGAGGAGCAGTCCGACCGTGCCCGCGAGGGCGTGCCAGCCGAGAGCCGTGCCGTGGGCGCGGGACAGGTGCAGTCCCGCGAACGCGGTGAACAGGGCCGCACCGACGAGTCCCGCCACCGGGAGGGCCTCGACCGGCACCTTCGGCAGGCCGGGCGGCAAGGCTGACGGCGGTTCAGTCGCCGGCGGCGGCGCTACGGCCCGCGCTCGCACGGGCGGCATGGCGGCGGTCACGCGGCACCACCACGGGGCGCGGTCACGGGCCTGGCCGCGAGGGACCCGGATATGCGGGCCGAGCAGTGCTTGCGCATGGTGGTGCTCCCGTCGGTCCCCGCGGGCCACTCCCGCACGTCCGGCCACCTCATGCTCACCCCGGGACCGGGCCGCGCGCCTTCCGAAGGCGTCCGTACGGGTGCGCGCAACACCCGATCCGCGCGGCGGGCCGGGCGGACCAGGACTCAGGCCGAACAGTCGACGGGATCAGCCACTCGCTCGTTCCCCGGCTCTCAAGCGTCGGCAAGCGCCTTGCGGGTGGTGCCGAGCTTCTTCAGGACGCTGGCGACGTGCTGCTCGACGGTACGGGGTGACAGGAAGAGCGCCTCGGCGATGTCCTGGTTGGTGGCGCCGGTGGCGAGGAGTTCGGCGACCTGGCGCTCGCGCGGGGAGAGCTCGCCGCCGTAGCCGCGGCGGCCGCGTGGGGATGGGTGGGCGCCGATGCCGAGGTCGCGCAGGGTCTGCTGGCAGCGTGCGGCGTCGGCGGTGGCGCCGAGGCGGGTGTAGGTCTCCAGGGCGGCGGTGAGCCGCGCCGCGGCGTCCTGCGCGCGGTCGGCCCCGAGCGCGGCCCCGCCACGCTCGGCCGCGCGGGCGGCCTCGTACGGGCGTCCGACCTGCTGCCAGATCCGGCGGGCCTCGTCGAAGTGAGCGACCGCCGCCTCGGCGGGGGCCGCGACGGGAGCCGACGTGCCGTCCGGAGCGACTGCCAGGGCCAGGAGGCCCCGGGCGAAGGCAAGTTCGGCGCGCGCCGCAGGGGCGTCGCGGGCGGCGAGGGCGGCGGTGGCCGCGGCCACGAGCGCGGAGGCGGCGGGCTGCTGGCCGGCACCGAGCGCCGCCTCGACCGCGACCGCGACCAGGTTGGTCGCGCGCGCCCAGGCGAGCGCCTCGTGCAACTGCTCCACCGCCGGGGCGGCGATCGCCCACGCGTCGCGCGGTGCGTGCTGGACGAGACGCAGTTCCGCCAGCGCCGCCGCCGCGCGCAGCGCCGTCGTCACCTGGAAGGCCTTTTCCCCGGAGGCCGCCGCTGCGGTGAACTGCTCCAGTGCACGGGCCCGTTGGCCACGAGCGGCGGCCAGCGTGCCGAAGACCAGAGCCTGTTCCTCGCCGAACATGGCGATCTCCGGGAACTCCGCGCCCAGCGCGGCGAACCGCTCCTCCAGCCCGTCCCAACGGCCGGCCAGGCCCTCCAGCCGCAGCAGCGCGATGCGGCTGTAGCACTCCAGGTGCGGGATCCAGGCCCGGTGCGCCAACTCCCGGCTCTCCGCGAGGAGTGCGGCGGCGCGTTGGTCGTGGCCGAGCTCCACGCACAGTTCGCCGACGTTGTAGAGGGCGCGGGTGGTCTGCCGCAGGATCTCGACGTCCGCGGCCTCGCGCGGCAGGAGGTCGAGCTGCGTCCACACGTCCGGGCTGCCGTCGCGGGCCATCATGGTGAGGCGTGTCGCCCGCGCCGCCGCCTTGACCGCCTGGTCGTCCCCGTCCGCCACCGTGTGTTCGGCCCGCTCCAGCCACGCCTCGCCGCGGGCGGTCCCCCCGTCACGCTCGAACATGGCCAGGGCGAGCATGGCTCGGGCAGCACGCTCGGGGCGCGTGGCCAGCAGTTCGTCGACGCTGCGTTCGAGCTCGCGGTAGCCGCTGCGGTCGCCCGCGTGGTTGACCATGAGCAACCCGAGCGCGAGCCGGATCTCGCCGCGGACGGGGGCGGGCAGGCGCGGGTCCGCCAGGATCCGGCGCAGGACGGCGGCGTTGCGCGTGTGGTCGGCGCCGTTGACCGCGATCCGCGCGAGCGCGAGGGCTGCGCGCGAGCGGGGATCGCCCTCGGCGGGCGGCGCGGGCCCAGGGGTGGGTCGGCCGTGGCCGGACTGCTCGGGGGCGGGCTGTCCCAGGCCGGGTTGCTCAAGGCCGGGCTGCTCCAAGCTGGGCTGTTCCAAACTGGGCTGTTCCAAGATTTGGTGCAGCAGCCCGGCCGCCGTGCCCGCGTCGCCCAGCGTGATCGACCGTTCCACCGCCTGTTCGGCGCGGAGCAGCCAGGCCTGCCGGTCGCCGGTGGCCAGCGTGTGGTGGGCGATCTGGACCAGGGGCGCGGGCGACTGCCGTTCCAGCTCCTCGATCGCGCGCCGGTGCAGGCGGGTGCGGTGCGGTCCCGGGATGTGCGCGTAGGCGACCTGCTGGGCCAGGACATGGCGGAAGACGTAGTGCGCGCCCACGGTACTCCCGGGTCCGGTCTCGTCCAGGACGGCGGCCTGCAGCGCCTCGACGAGCCCCCGCGCGCCCTCCTCGGGGTCCAGCCCCGCGAGCCGGGTCAGCAGCGCCTCCGGCGCCGGGACGGCGAGCACGGCGGCCGCGTCGACGATCGCCGCGCCCGCCGCACTGAGCGCGGCCAACCGCTCCGTGACCGCCTCGCGCAGCCCGCGTGGCACGCCCGCGCGCTCCAGCTCCGCCCGGGGGTCGCCGCCCGACGGTTGCCGCCGGTGTTCGCGCAGCGTCAGCAGGTCCTCCTCGGCAACGAGGGGCAGTCCTTCGCTCCGGTCGTACAACAGTGTTCCCAGCTCGGCGCTCGCCTGGCCGCCGAGGGCGGCCACGGCCAGCTCCTGGACGTCGTCGCGGGTGAGCGGGGCCAGCCGGATCACCGTGCCGTTCGTGCCCGGTGGCCTGCGGTAGGCCGCGCCCAGGACGGCGGCGTCGGGCGGCAGGTCCTCGCCGCGGTAGCTGAGCACCAGGCCGAGCCGGTCGGGCAGGTCACGCGCGAGCAGGAGCAGCAGTTCGCGGGTGGCCTCGTCGGCCCAGTGCAGGTCCTCGACGACGAGGGCGGCGGGGCCGAGCGCGGTGAGGAACGAGTGCACGGCCTGGACCAGCTGGTGCCGCCGGGCCTGGGCGCCCTCCGGCAGCGGCGGGGGAGAGGGCAGCCGGCCGGCCAGGTCCGGCAGGAGCGGGGCCAGGGCGCCCGCGATCGGCGGGAGCCCGTCGGCAGGCAGCCACCGGCCCGCCCGGCGCAGCGCGTCGACGACGGGCCCGTACGGGCTGGGCTCGCGCAGGGGGTGGCAGAGGCCGGTGAGGACCGGGCGTCCCTCGGCGGCGAGACGGGAGGTGGCTTCGTGCAGCAGACGTGACTTGCCGATCCCGGCCTCGCCCTCGACCAGCACGACGGCGGGCGGGTGGCGGGCGGCCGCGAGCAGCAACCCCAGCTCCCGTTCCCGCCCGACGAACGCGAACCCGCCGCCGCCGCTTCCGCCGCTCGCGGCGCCCGGGTCTGGCACACGGTCCGGCACACGTGCCACGCGATCACCTTCCCTGCCTGCCCACGCTAGATCCGTCCGGACGACGCGGCAAACGCCGGGACGGCGGGCCTACGGGGCAGGGCCAGGACCGGGACGGCGGGCCGCGCAGGCGCGGCGGCCCCGGCGGGATCAGGCAGGCAGCGGGAGGAGGAGTTCCGCGGTGACCGTGGTGCCGTGGGGGGAGGCGTGGACGGTGCAGGTGGTCGCGTAGGTCTGGACCAGGAGGAGGCCACGGCCGCCGCAGGGGGTGTCGTCGTCCGGCGGCGAGATGCGGGGGCGCCAGTGGCCGGAGTCGGAGACCTGGACGGTGAGGGCGCCCGCCGCAGCGCACAGGCGGAGGGTGACGTCGGGCCCGCCACTGTGGCGGACGCGTTGGTGACGAGCTCGGTCACGATCAGCCCCAGCGCCTCCCCGGTCTCCTCCGGCAGCCGCCAGCGCCGCACCGTGGACAGGGCGAGGCGGCGCAGCGCGGGCACGGACGCGGTGATCGCGGGGAGGACGCAGGCGGTGGAGGCCCGTCGGCGATCCCCGCGGCAGGTGCGGCCGGGGGGCGCGGCGGTGATGGTCTCCATGCGGGGCTCCTGTGCTGGGGGACGTGGGCCTCTGTCCTCCACGGTCACCGACCGCCCTCGCGCGAACAATACGGGTCGCCCAACGTACGGGTACGTATTCAAAGCTCCCGGAGCCTGTCGGTCGGCGCGGATACGATCGGTCTGGCTGCCGGGCGGGTGCCCGCCCAACGGAGGGAGACACCGATGAGCAAGGCCAAGGGATCGGACGCCGTACGTGCGGGCGGTGAGGCACACGACGTGATCCGTGTGCACGGCGCGCGCGAGAACAACCTCAAGGACGTGGACGTCGAGATCCCCAAGCGGCAGCTGACCGTGTTCACGGGTGTGTCCGGCTCGGGCAAGAGCTCGCTGGTGTTCGACACGATCGCCGCGGAGTCGCAGCGGCTGATCAACGAGACGTACAGCACCTTCGTCCAGGGCTTCATGCCTTCACTGGCCCGGCCCGAGGTCGACGTGCTGGAGGGCCTGACCACCGCGATCATCGTGGACCAGCAGCGGATGGGCGCGGACCCGCGCTCGACCGTCGGCACGGCCACGGACGCCAACGCGCTGCTGCGCATCCTGTTCAGCCGCCTCGGCACGCCGCACATCGGCTCGCCCAAGGCGTTCTCCTTCAACGTGCCCTCGATCAGCGGCGCGGGCGCGGTGACGCTGGAGCGCGGCGGCAAGACGGTCAAGGAGCGGCGCAGCTTCAGCATCCAGGGCGGGATGTGCCCGCGCTGCGAGGGGCGTGGCTCGGTCTCCGACATCGACCTCACGGAGGTCTACGACGAGTCGAAGTCGCTGAACGAGGGCGCGATCAAGGTTCCGGGCTACTCCGTGGACGCCCACTGGACGACGAAGATCTTCATCGAGTCGGGCTTCCTGGACCCGGACAAGCCGATCCGCAAGTACACCAAGAAGGAGCTGGCGGACTTCCTGTACAAGGAGCCGACGAAGGTCAAGATCAGCGGGATCAACCTCACCTACGAGGGCCTGATCCCCAAGATCCAGAAGTCGATGCTCTCCAAGGACCGGGACGCGCTGCAGCCGCACATCCGCGCCTTCGTGGACCGCGCGGTCACCTTCGCCACCTGCCCGGAGTGCGCCGGCACCCGGCTCGCCGGGCCGGCCCGCTCCTCCCGGATCAAGGGCATCCACCTCGGCGAGGCCTGCGCCATGCAGATCAGCGACCTCGCGGACTGGGTCCGCGCGCTGGACGAGCCGAGCGTCGCGCCGCTGCTGTCCTCGCTGCAGCAGAACCTCGACTCGTTCGTGGAGATCGGCCTCGGCTACCTCTCGCTCGACCGCCCCTCCGGCACGCTTTCGGGCGGCGAGGCCCAGCGGGTGAAGATGATCCGCCACCTCGGCTCGGCCCTGACCGACGTCACCTACGTCTTCGACGAGCCGACCATCGGTCTGCACCCGCACGACATCCAGCGCATGAACGGCCTGCTGCGGCGGCTGCGGGACAAGGGCAACACGGTGCTGGTCGTCGAGCACAAGCCGGAGGCGATCGCGATCGCGGACCATGTCGTCGACCTCGGGCCCGGCGCGGGCTCGGCGGGCGGCTCGGTCTGCTTCGAGGGCACGGTGGAGGGCCTGCGGGCCAGCGGCACGATCACCGGGCGGCACCTGGACGACCGGGCGCGTCTGAAGGAGTCCGTCCGCACGCCGGAGGGCTCGCTGCCGATCCGGGGCGCGAGTGCGAACAACCTGCGCGAGGTCGACGTCGACATCCCGCTCGGCGTGCTCGTGGTGGTGACGGGCGTCGCGGGCTCGGGCAAGAGCTCGCTGCTGCACGGCTCCCTGCCGAAGCTGCCCGTGGCGGCGGAGGCGGGCGTCGTCTCCATCGACCAGGCCGCGATCCGCGGCTCGCGCCGCAGCAACCCGGCGACGTACTCCGGCCTGCTGGACCCGATCCGCAAGGCGTTCGCGAAGGCGAACGGCGTCAAGCCCGCCCTGTTCAGTGCGAACTCGGAGGGCGCCTGCCCGGGCTGCAACGGCGCGGGCGTCGTCTACACCGAGCTGACGGTGATGGCCACGGTGGCGAGCACCTGCGAGGAGTGCGACGGCAAGCGCTTCGACGCGTCCGTGCTGGAGTACCGGCTCGGCGGGCGGGACATCAGCGAGGTGCTGGCGATGCCGGTCAGCGAGGCGCTGGAGTTCTTCGCCGAGGGCGAGGCGCGGACCCCTGCCGCGCACACGATCCTGGGTCGCCTGGCCGACGTCGGGCTGGGCTACCTGACGCTCGGCCAGCCGCTGACGACGCTGTCGGGCGGCGAGCGGCAGCGGCTGAAGCTCGCCACGCAGATGGCCGAGAAGGGCGGCGTCTACGTCCTGGACGAGCCGACGACGGGTCTGCACCTGGCGGACGTCGAGCAGTTGCTCGGCCTGCTGGACCGCATCGTCGACGCGGGCAAGTCGGTGATCGTCATCGAGCACCACCAAGCGGTCATGGCTCACGCCGACTGGATCATCGACCTCGGCCCCGGCGCCGGCCACGACGGCGGCCGGGTCGTCTTCGAGGGCACCCCCGCCGACCTCGTCGCCGCCCGCTCCACACTCACCGGCCGGCACCTGGCCGACTACGTGGGGGCCTGACGCCACCGCGGAAAGGCCCGGGCCGTGAGCCGGCCGGGACACACGACGGCCGCACCCCGCCTGCCCGTGGGCAGGCGGGGCGCGGCGCCGCAGCTGACGGCGTACGTCAGCCGCGGACGACGTTCGCGGCCTGCGGGCCCTTCGGGCCCTGCTCGACGTCGAAGGTGACGCTCTCGCCCTCGGCGAGCTCGCGGTAGCCGGTCGTCTGGATCGCGGAGTAGTGGACGAACACGTCCGCGCCGCCGCCGGACTGCTCGATGAAGCCGAAGCCCTTCTCCGCGTTGAACCACTTCACAGTGCCCTGAGCCATGCTGGTACTCCCTGCAAGGGATCGCGGGGCACCCACATGCCGGGTACCCCTGGGTGTGATCGCCCTGGGTCCTCGGATCTGCGGTGAAGCAACTTCGGAACAGCGCGTTCGAGGAGCACCGTAGTGGTCGAGTGATCATATGGCTACAGGGTGTCCAGGAAACGCTGCTCGAATCGCCGTCAGACGCTCGTCGCCCAGGCGAGGACGGAGCGGTGGAGGGTGGCGTGGAAGGCGCCTGTCGTGGACAGGTGCAGCTGTTCTGCCAGCAGCGCGTCCGCGCGGGGGCGGGTGAGGCGGCCGTCCGCGCAGGCGCGGGACGCCGCGCGGTCGAGGGAGATGATGTTGGCGAGATCCTCCACGGAGCGGTAGGTGACGAGTTCGGTCTCGATGCGGACGTCGGCGAAGCCCGCCTGGGTCAACAGGCGGCGCAGGTGACGGCCCACGTCGCGATGGGCGATGTCGGCGCCGACCGCGTCGGCGAGGGCGCGGGCCGCGCCGGTGTCGGTGGCGGCCAGAGCGAAGGAGGCCCAGTCGGGCTCCAGGATCGCGATCGCCCCGCCCGGGCGGAGCGTGCGGTGGGCCTCGCGCAGCACGGCCACCGGGTCCGGCACGTGCTGGAGGACGCGTTCGATGCGGCAGCCGTCGAACGTGCCGTCGGCGAAGGGCAGTCGCGCGCCGTCCGCGACCGCGAGTCGGGCCGGGCAACCGTCGGTGGCGAGCCGTTCGCGCCCCGCGCGGACCATGGCGGCGCTGAAGTCCACGCCCACGGCGTGGAATCCGTCGCGTTCGAGCTGGGCGAGCTCGTGCCCGGTCCCACAGCCGAGGTCCAGGACCCGGCCGCCCGAACGGGCGGCGAAGCCCGCCCGCAGTGTGTCCTTCGGCCCGCGCAGGCCGCGGTCCGCGTGGTCGAGGTAGCGGGCGAGCTCGGCGGCACGGCCGCTGGCATCGACGTCCGAGAAGGCGTTCACGGTCGTGGTCTGCATGGAGTCTCCTCGGCTTGTCGTGGTCATCGGCGGCACAGTCGCTGGACGTCGGCCTCGGGAGCCTCGTCGGGGGTGAGCGACAGGGCCTCGGTCTCGGTCTCGGTGGGGGCAGCGGTCCCGGGGGCGGTCTCGGGGGCGGTGTCCGGGTGGTGCGGGAACGCGTGGTGCGGGTTCATCGCATGGCCTCTCATCAGCGGATCGGTGCTGACGGAAGCGCCCAGGCGGTCGACGCTCGCATCGGGACTGCGGCCGCTCCCCGGTGGTGGCCCACCTTCGCCAGTCGCGGCAGTCGATCACTGTAGGGGAGCCTCCGTGCTCGTGGGGGTCAGCGCCGGAAAGAGGGCACCGAGCATGATCGCGGCGGTGGCCGCGAAGGCCCACGGGTAGCCCGTGAGGCCCGCGAGCCGTCCGAAGCCGAGGGCACCCACGCCCATGCCGGCGTCGTAGGCGAAGTTCCACATCGCGCTGACGGTGCCGTAGTCGGCCGCGGAAACGCGGGAGTACATCAGCGTCAGCGTCGCGTTCTGGGCGATGCCGAAGCCGGTGCCGAAGAGCAGAACGGCGAGCACGACCAGGACCGGCATGCCGGTCGCCGCCATCAGGAGCGTGCCGCCGCACGCGAGCAGCAGTCCGGGCAGGACGAGCCGGGCCGGACCGTGGCGGTCGCCGTGCCGTCCGGCGAGCCAGCGGGCGGCGGTGGTCGCGGCGGGCTGGACGAACAGCGCCACCGTCACCAGACCGGTCCCGGCGGCGGGCACCGCGAGCGGCAGGAAGGTGACGGCCACTCCGGCCGCGAGCGCGGTGGCCGAGAAGACCAGTGCCGGGCGGGCGAGCCGGCCCGTGCGCAGGGCCTGGGCGAGGCCGATGCCCTGCGCCGAGCGTGCCCCGATCCGGTCCGGGAGCCCGGGCACGGAGAGGACGGCGGCGAGCGGCGTCGCGCCCGCGATCAGGGCGACCGTGGTGCAGCCGGCGTGGGCGGCCAGCCAGACCCCGAGCGGGAGCGCCAGGAGCGAGGGCACACCGCCGACGACGCCGACGAGCGCGAGCCCCTCCCCCCGGCGCTCCGCGGGGACCAGGGCCGCCGTCAGCGCGCCGCCCGCCACGACGGTGAAGGCGAAGCCCACGCCGCGCAGCAGACAGACGGTGACGGTCCACCACAGCGCCGTCGAGGCGGTGAGCACCAGCGCGGGCGCACCGAGCAGCACCAGCCCGGCCGCGAGGACCGTCCGGTAGCCGAGCCGGCGGACGAGCGCGGGCGTGGCGAGCTCCCCCGCGACGCTCGCGAGCATCAGCGCGGCGGTGGCCAGTCCTGCCGCTCCTCTCCCGCCTCCGGGGCCGCTGTGGGCGGCGGCATAGCCGGGGACGACGGACAGCAGCAGGTAGAAGCTGGTCGAGGCACCGAGCAGGGAGACGAAGCGGAACAGGAGCGGCCGCGTCACGATCCGGGGGTGCGGCGCGTGGACAGGCGGGGCCGTGTCGACGGTTTCGGTCACAGGGAGACGCTAGGGGACCACCGGACCCCCGGTAAGGTCCGGTTCCGTGCCTGTCGAGTGGTCCAGTTGCGTGCGCGAGGCACGTGCGATCAGCGCGGGATGCGCAGCGGTGCGCGTTCTGCCGCACTGAACGACCGGTACAGCGGGAACGCCGTGGCGAGGACGAAGAGCCCGAACAACGTCATCGGCGTGATACCGACGACCCCCACGTAGTCGAGCGGGTGGCGCACGATCCCGTCCCAGTTCTCGCCCCAGTTCGCCGCCAGGTCGGCCGCCATGACGGCGGCGCCGAGCACGGGCCCCGCGGGGCGCGCCAGGACCGTCCACGCGACCGCGAGCGGGTCGAACAGGAGGAGGGACTGGGCGAGGACCTGGTCGGGCACGGTCCAGCCCCGGAAGGCGTGGACGCCACCGACGATCGCGTCGTACGCATGGACGCCGGTCCCCTCGAGAAAGCCGACGACGTACACCACTGCCACCCACCGCGCCCAGCGCGGCTGCGTCCCCCATCGCATGGCTGCCAATCTACGCCCGCGTGCCGGAGCCGATCCCCCGACGGCCGGACGCGTGGCAGCGGCCGCGGTGGCGCGGATGCGATCACGGCGGTGTCGTCGCAGGCTGGGGCACATGACCGAGCCAGCAGCTTCCGGTGTGCCGCACCATTGGCCGCCTGTGGTCGTCCACCACGTCGTCGAGGCCAGTCCGCCGTTCCGGCACGTGGACATCCTCGGCACGCAGGTGGGCAAGGCGCACAACGTGCGGGACGTCGTCGAGTTCTGCCGGCGCGCGGGCCTTGGCGAGGTCGACCTGGACGCGGAGGACACGGTGCAGTGGATCGGCGGGGGCCCCGAGGTGTGGGAGTGACGCCCTCGACGCGAGGGCGGGCCGTGCGTTCAGCTGAGGGCGCGCAGGGCTGACGCGGCGTCGGCGACGCAGTCGGCGAAGGGTGGAGCGGGTTCCGGGGCGGTCACCCACCGCCCGAAGGCGACGTGGAAGACCGAGACGGCGCTGTGCGCGGCGAGGGCGGCCGTGGGGTCGGCGACGCCGCGTGCCCGGAGAGCGTCGGCGGTGGCGTCCACCATGGCCGCGAGCTTGAGGAGTTCGCGCTCGTGCAGGGCCGGGGTGGCGGCCACGATGCGGGAGCGGCGGACGGCGTGCTCGCGCAGTTCCGCGAGGAGGGTGCCGCCCGCGGCCATGCCCGCGAGGGCGGCGTCGAGCGCGGGCACGGCCGCGGGCGCGGCGAGGATCGTGTCGGTGACGGTGTGGGTGAGGGTTCCTGACCCGTCGAAGAGGACCTCGCGCTTGTCGGCGAAGTGCCGGAAGAAGGTGCGCTCGGTGACGCCCGCGCGGGCGGCGATGTCGCCCGCGGTGGTCGCGTCGAACCCACGTTCGGCGAAGAGCTCCATGGCGGCGGCGATCATCCGCCCCCGTGCATCCGGCTTCCAGCGACTCATGGCATCGGATTCTACTGATGACAGTGACTGACATAAAGTGCTAGCGTTGATGTCAGCCACTGACATACCCAGGGAAGGGCACCCGCCATGCGTGTCTTCATCACCGGCGCCTCCGGCTGGATCGGCTCCGCCGTCACCGACGAACTGCTCGCCCACGGCCACCAGGTCGTCGGCCTGGCCCGCTCCGACGGCTCCGCCGCCGCGCTCACGGCCAAGGGCGCGGAGGTCCACCGCGGCAGCCTGGACGACCCCGACGGCCTGGCCGAGGCGGCCAAGGCCGCCGACGCCGTGATCCACCTCGCGTTCATCCACGACTTCACCGACTACGCAGCGGCCGGCCGCACCGAGCACGTGGCGGTCCAGCGGATGCTGGACGCCCTGGAGGGCAGCGACCGTCCGTTCCTGCTCGCCTCCGGGCTCGCGTCCGCGGTCCCCGGGCGACCGCTCACCGAGGAGGACCCCTCGCCGTTCCACGGCGCGGACTCGATGCGCGGCGGCAGCGAGAACCTCGCCCTCTCCTATGCGGAGCGCGGGGTCCGCGCGGTCGCGCTGCGCTTCGCCCCCACCGTCCACGGCGTCGGCGACCACGGCTTCACGGCCCAGCTGACCCGCATCGCCCGGCAGCACGGCGCGGCCGCCTACATCGGCGACGGCAGCAGCCACTGGGCGGCCGTGCACCGCACGGACGCCGCGCGGCTGGTCAGGCTCGCCCTGGAGCAGTCTCCGGCCGGCTCGCGGGTGCACGCGGCGGCCGAGAGCGGCATCCCCTCGCGCGACATCGCCGCGGCGATCGGCGCGCAGCTGGGCCTGCCGACCGTATCGGTCGCGGCCGAGGAGGCCGGGGCGCACTTCGGCTGGATCGGCCACTTCTTCGGCATGGACATCGTCGCGTCCAGTGAGCGGACGCGCGAGCTGCTGGGGTGGGAGCCGACCGGCCCGACCCTGCTGGAGGACATCGCAGCGGGGGCGTACACCCTGCCGGAGTGACGGCCCGCGACGGGGGCGCCGCCGCCGCGCGGTGCCGGCGCGGCTCCGCGTGCCAGCGGCTCGGCGTGCCAGCGGCTCGGCGTGCGAGCCGCCCCCCGCGAGGCTCAGGCCGGGCGGCGTCCGCGCGGGGCTCGGGCCGGGCAGTCGGCGTCCGCGCGGGCCGGGTGCGGCGCGTGGTCCGGCGGCGGGGTCGGGGACGGTTCGGGGCGGGCGCCGGTGCGGGTCGCGCCGATGCCGGCGGTGACGACCAGGGCGGTGCCCTGCGCCGGGCCCGGGCCCGGAATCCGGTGCAGCACGACGGCGCCGACCAGCAGCGCGATCGCGGGTTCGAGGCTCATCAGGGTCCCGAAGGCCGAGGCCGTGAGGCGCCGCAGCGTCAGGAACTCCAGGGCGAACGGCACCAGCGGGCTGAGCAGCCCGGGGGGCGGCGCGGGACCGGGGACGGAGGGCATTCGGCCAGCCGCTATTGTGGCGCGATGGCCGAAACCGCTCGCTCCGCCCGGACCCGTCTCTACCGCGACGGGAAGCTCGAACTCGAGGGCTTCCCCGTGCCGGAGATATCCGACCACCTCGCCGAACCCGGCACCCTGGTGTGGCTGGACCTGTGTGCGCCGTCCCCCAAGGACTTCGAGACCATCACCGAGGAGTTCGGCCTCCATGAGCTCGCGGTCGAGGACGCCCGCCACGAGCACCAGCGCCCCAAGCTGGACCGCTACCGCGACCACTGCTTCCTCAGCATGTACGCGGTCTGCGCCCACCAGGGCGGCGAGGAGCTCA
This sequence comes from Streptacidiphilus sp. MAP12-33, assembly GCF_041261265.1. Taxonomy (NCBI): domain Bacteria; kingdom Bacillati; phylum Actinomycetota; class Actinomycetes; order Kitasatosporales; family Streptomycetaceae; genus Streptacidiphilus; species Streptacidiphilus sp. MAP12-33. The sequence continues at coordinate 60,584 of NZ_JBGCCA010000024.1, read as the reverse complement.
GCGTCAGCGAACTGTCGGTGTTCGTCACCGACAAGGCTCTGATCACCATCCGTCCCGACGACCGCTTCGACATGGACGAGGTCGTCGCCCGCTGGGACGACGGTGCCGCGCTGGCCGAGAACGGCGTCGGCTACCTCCTCCACGGCCTGCTCGACCAGGTCGTCGACGGGCACTTCCGCGCGGTCCAGGAGATGGACGACCGGATCGAGGAGATCGAGGAGGGCCTGTTCGACGGCAGCGCCGGCTCGACCGAGGACATCCAGCGGGCGACCTTCGCCCTGCGCAAGAACCTCGTCCGGCTGCGCCGGATCGTGCTGCCGATGCGCGAGATGGTCAACACGCTGATGCGCCGCGACCTGCGGATCGTCTGCGACCCGATGATGCCGTACTACCAGGACGTCTACGACCACGTGCTGCGGGTCACGGAGTGGACGGAGTCGCTGCGCGACATGGTCGGCTCGATCATGGAGACGAACCTGACCATCCAGGGCAACCGGATGAACATGATCATGAAGAAGGTGACGAGCTGGGCCTCGATCGTCGCCGTGCCGACCGCCGTCACCGGCTTCTACGGGCAGAACGTGCCGTACCCCGGCTTCGGCACGGAGTGGGGCTTCCTCGTCTCCACCGGGGTGACCGTCGCTCTGTCGGTCGGGCTGTACCTCGGATTCAAGCGCCGCGACTGGATCTGACCGCCGCTCAGCGGGCGAACGCGTCGACCGCCGCCACGAAGGCCGGCGCGTCCTGGAAGAGGAAGGCGTGGCCCGCGTCCGGGTACTGCAGCAGCTGCGCGCGGCGCAGGTCGGCCGCGAGCAGGGAGGCGTTGGACGGCGGGTTGACCGCGTCCTCGGCTCCGTCGGCGACCAGGACCGGGACGTGGATGCGCCCGATGTGCCGGCCCGCCGGGTCCTGGCCCGCCGTCCATGCGGTGCTCGCCGCCCGCTGCTCGGTCCGCACGGCCGCTGAGGCACTGTAGAAGTCCGGGTACTGCAGGACCGCACGGCCGTAGGCGACCATCGCCGCCGTCTGGTCCTGCGGGAACAGCACCGACAGGGCGACCAGCGGGTTAGGGCTGTCCAGCGCCGCGGCGGCGGCCGCCGGCACGGGCAGCGCGTCGCCGGTCCCGGGCAGGGTGGCGGCGAGCACGAGGCGGCCGACCCGTTCCGGGTGCCGCACGGCGAGAGCCTGGGCGATCATGCCGCCCATCGACCAGCCGAGCACCGTGGGCCGGTGCAGCCGCAGGGACGCGAGAAGGGCGGCCGTCTGGTCGGCCATCTCCGACACCGTCAGCGGCGCGGGCAGCGCGCTGGTCTCGCCGATACCCGCGTTGTCGAAGACGACCACGCGGTGGTGCGCGGCAAGGGCGTCCACGAAGTCCGGCGCCCAGTCGTCCATCGACCCGCCGTGGCCCATGACCAGCACGATCGGGCTGCCCGCGCCGAGCTCGCGGTAGCCCACGTCACCGAGCCGCGTGTGCGCCACCTGCGTCGGGACCCCGAGGATACCCGCCGGGCCGTCCTGCGCGGCGGCCCGCGACGCGGCCACGGCCGGTCCCCCGGCGCAGAGGCCGACCACCGTCAGCGCGGCCGCGGCGACCACCCCGACACGACGGGTACGCTTCGTCGCCTTGTCTCCCAGTCGCATGTTCACTCCCCCGGTCGGTTGCTCGAAACGCAGCCAGCGTAGGCACCGGGTCCGACCTGACGCATGCCCTTTGAGAAGGATCCGGACCCTGATCCTCCCTCAGGAGATGTCGGAGGCCTACGGCATGCTGTGCGGTCATGGGAATCCACGTGGAGTTGCTGCGGGTCGGACCGGAGGCGGCCGCGGCCGCGGCCGAGGGGCGCGTGTGGGCGCGCCCACAGATGCGGGACGGGGAGACGTTCCGGGCGGCACTGGCGCTGGACAAGTCGTGGGGCGCGCTCCAGTGGCTGGTGCGGGCGGCCGGGTGTCCCGTCGACCCGGTCATGGGGAGCGCGCTCTTCGATGCCGACGGGGCGGAGGACGAGCTGGACTTCGATCCCCGGGCCTGGTGACGGCGGAGGAGGTGGCGCGGGCGGCCGGGTTCCTCGCGCGGCTGTCGTTCGACACGCTGGCGGACTTCGCCGACGAGGACGCCATGGACCTGGACGACGTGTACCCGTGCGGCCGCGACCGCGAGGGAGCGCAGGCGCTGCGGGACGTCTACGCCGACCTCCAGGCGTTCTACGCGGCGGCTGCGGCGGCCGGGCAGGCGGTCCTGCGGGAACTGAGCTGACGGGGGTGCGGCGCGGAAATCGGCTGTCGTCGGCGCGCGGCGTCCGGCAGGATGACGCGCATGACGACGATCAGCCGAAAGGCCCATGCCGCGTAGACGGCCCGGCACGCTCCGTGCCACCCGACTCCATGCACTGGCCTGGGAGCACGACGTGCCACGGCGCGCGATCCCCGGTCTCTCCGCCGCCGCGATGAGCGACGTCCGGCGCCTGGAACTGCGCCGCCCCCACGGCGACGTGACCGCCGGCGCCACGGAACTCGCCCTGCGCCGGTACCGGGAGTTCGCCCTCTCCCCCGGCCGGCGCCCGCTCTACCCGAGGCCGGCCGACTGCCCCGCCCCCGGCTGCGACCTCGACGACGTGCGGTACGCCCGCAGTGTGCTCGACGAGGTACTGCGGCGCCTGCCGCCCCGCGCCCGCGCGGAGCTGGGCCGCCAGGTGGCGGCGCTCGACGTCCGGTACCTGGCGCGTACGCTGCCCGATCCGTTCGCCGACGAGCGCCGTCCCTGGAACGCCGGCCCGTGGTGGTACCGCCGGCTCGAAAGCCCTTGAGTCCCGGCAGCGCCAGGCACGGACACGTTCAGTGGGCTCCGGCAGAAACCGGTCCGGCGTCGATGCCCGAGATACGGCCGGCGGAGTCGAAAGCCACCACAGCAGTGCCCCCGCCGGGCAGCGAAGCTGTGATCCGGTCAGCGGCCTCCTGCACCGTCAGACCGTGCAAAGCGAACCAGCCCTTGACCACCAGTCGCGGAGAGCGGCCGAACAGCTGTGCGCCGGTGAGCAGATGACGCGGCATGGCAACCGGGTCCAGCGGCGCGGGCCGCAGCTCCGGGTCCTGCGGCACGAAGTAGACCCGGGTCTGCGGACCGGCCTCCTGGCCGATGTAGCCGGGCGCGCCGAGCGATGCCATGCCGAGGAAGGCCAGCGCCTCCGCGGCGCGGCGCGGATCGGCGAAGCCTGCCAGCGACACGCCCTCCTGCTGCAGTTCCACGATGCCGTGACGGCGGCCGAACTCGGCGACGCGCGCACTGGCGGCGGCCACCGCGCTGCCGCCCAACCCCGGGTTGGCCCAGCCCCACAGCCACGTCTGCTCCGCCAGGTCGTAGCTGCCCAGCAGTCCCACCCGAAGGTTTCGGCCACCGGACTCATAGCGGCACTGGTCCAGATCCGCCGTCCACGGCCCGGCCGGGAAGGCGCGGTCGATCACTTCCAGTTGCTGTACGCCCCAGGCCGCGTGGTACTCGGCGGCGTGCAGGAACTCGTCTGAGAAGGCCACGGTCATCGGGGCAGCCTAGCTGCTGCCGAACCGGCGGCTCTGCGCGGCCTCGGGCGTCCGGGCGGAGCGGGGCGACTTATCAGGCCCGCCCGCGCCGCAGGAGGGACCGCCTCGAACAGGCCGGGTGGCGATCGGGCCATGCGATGATCAAGCGTCGACCGCTTCGAGGAGTACGCCAGCGTGAACACCGCCGTCCAGTTGCTCGTCACCGGCTGCTACACCGAGGAGATGGGCGGGCACGGCAGCGGCCTGACCTCCTACCGGCGGGATCCGGCGGACGGTTCGCTGACGCCGCTCGGCGCGCTCGCGCTGCCGTCGCCGTCGTACGTGGTGCGGCATCCGACACTGCCGTTGCTCTACACCGCGAACGAGGCGGACGCGGTCGACGGGGCGGGGACGGTGAGCGTCGTCGGCGTCGCAACGGACGGGTCGCTGAGGGAGCTGGCGCGGGTGTCGAGCCGGGGCGGGTGGCCCTGCCACCTCGCCGTCGGCGAGGGCGGGCGGCGGTTGGCCGTGGCCAACTACCGCAGCGGGTCGGTGCTCTTCCTCGACCTGGACGAGGCCGGGCTTCCGTCCGGTGGCGCGCGGACCTGGGAGGGGGACGCCAAGGCGCTCGGGCCGCAGGCGGACCGGCAGGACGGGCCGCACGCGCACATGGTGGTCCCGGGTCCCGATGCCCGGTGGACCGTCGTGGACCTGGGCACGGACCAGCTCCGGTCCGGTGTGGCCGACTCCGACGACGGGCCGGACGCGGTCACCGCGCTCCCCGCCGGGACGGGCCCGCGCCAGCTCGTGCGCGGCGCGGACGGTCTGGCGTACGTGGTGGGCGAGCTGGACGCACGCCTGCACGTGCTGCGCGAGACCGAGCCGGGCCGGTTCACCTGGCTGGGGGCGGTGGCGGCGAGCACCACCGCGACCGCGACCAACTACCCGGCCCATCTGAGCGTCGGCGCGGACCGCGGGTTGCTGCTGCTCTCCAACCGGGGCGCGGACACCGTCTCGGTGTTCCGGGCCGTGCCCAGCGAGGAGCTGCCGCGGTTGATCGGAGAGTTCGCGTGCGAGGGTGCCTGGCCGCGGCATCTGGAACTGGTCGGCGAGCATCTCTACGTCTGCGACGAGCGGTCCGACACCCTCGTCGTGTTCGCGGTGGACGCCACCAGCGGCACGCTCACCGCGCTGCACCGCTGTGCGACGCCGTCGCCGACCTGTGCCCTGGCGATCGGCTGAGCGGGCCCCGAAGAGGCAGCCGGGAATGCGCGGCGTCACGGGGGCGTTGGCATGCCCACGAGGTCCGGGCTCCATGCCGGGCCGGTGCAAGGAAGGGGATGCCCCGTGAAGGTGCGCAACTCACTGCAGTCGCTCAAGAAGCAGCCGGGCTCGCAGATCGTCCGCCGTCGTGGCCGGGTGTACGTGATCAACAAGCGGGACCCGCGGATGAAGGCCCGCCAGGGCTGATCAGCGCCGGCCGGGGCTGGTCAGCCCTGGAGGCGCCGATAGGTCCGCGGGTGTGCGGCGAGGAAGTCCGCGAAGGACTGCGGCGCGTGGCCGGTGAGGGCGTGCACGGCGTCGGAGACGACGTCCATCTCGCCCGAGGCCACCGCCTCGTAGGAGGTGACCCAGCCCGCGACCTCCCACGCGGGCGCGCCGTAGACCGCGCGGGAGGCGTACGCCTCGGCGCGGGTCTCCGGTTGGTAGGTGACGGCCCGTCCGGCGGCGTGGCCGATGGCGGCGGCGACCTCGGCGAACGTCAGGGCTTCGGGGCCGGTCAGGTCGTAGGTGGCGCCGCCGTGCCCGGCCGAGGGCCCGGCGAGCAGGACCGCCGCGGCGGCGTCGGCCACGTCGTCGTGCGTGACGGCCGCGACGCGGCCGTCACCGGCCGGCCCGCGCAGGACGCCGTCGTCGCCGGTCATGGCGACGAGGTCGGACTGGTAGCTGCTGTCGCGCAGGAAGGTGAAGCCCAGGCCCGTGCCGCGGATGTGCTGCTCGGTGTGCCAGTGGTCGCGGGCGTAGGTGAAGGTGGCCTCGGGCGCGGCGCCCAGGTACGACAGGTACACGATGCGCCGCACGCCGGCCTCGACCGCCGCGTCCACGGCGGTGGCGTGGATCTCGACGCGTCCCGGTCCCTCGTGGGCCGAGCAGAGGAACAGCGTGGTGACGCCGGTGAGCGCGCGCCGCATGGCCGCGGCGTCGTCGTAGGACGCCTGGGCGGTCTGCGGCACAGGCAGTTCCGCGAGCTTGGCGGCGTCGCGCCCCAGAGCTCGCACGGTGGCGCCCGCGTCCGTCAGCCGAGCGGCCAACCGCCCGCCGACCCTGCCGGTCGCGCCGGTGACGGCGATGACCTCGTCCATGCCCGATCCCTCCTGCCGACGGTGCTCGCAGGGGACACTCTGCCGAAAGGGCGCGAACGGCGCACCCGGACACGCGCACACCCTCTGGACGGACGGCCGGGCGTACTGCCTACGCTGACGCCATGGCGACCACGACCGTCCGCACCGTTGATGTCCACCCCGATCTGCCGGTGACCTTCACCGAGGCCCGGTCCTCGTCCGGCACGGGCCGGACGGTGCTGGTCCTGCACGGCGGCGCGGGCCCCGCGCCCTTCGCGGGGCTGGTCGAGCACCTGGCCGCCACCGGTGCGCACGTGGTCGCGCCGGTGCACCCCGGCTGGAACGGGACGCCGCGCCCGGAGTGGCTGACCGGCGTCGACGACTACGCGCTAGCCTACCTGCACCTGTTGCAGGACCTCGGCGTGCGCGAGGTCGCGGTGATCGGCTCCTCGCTCGGCGGTTGGCTCGCGGCCGAGCTGGTCGTGCGCGACCTCGGCGGCCTGGTCACCGGCCTGGTCCTGCTGGACGCGGTGGGCATCGTGGTGGAGGGGGAACCGGTGGTCGACGTGGAGTCCCTGGACGCCCGAGCCCTGGCCGCGCACACCTGGCACGACCCGCGCCGCGGTGACGTCGACCCGGCGAGGTTCACGCCGGAGCAGCGGGCGGTACGCGAGGCGAACACGCTGACGATGCGGCGGCTGAAGGACGGCCGCGGACTGTACGACCCGAAGCTGCGGCGACGCCTGGGCCGGGTCCGCGTGCCCACGCTCGTGGTGTGGGGTGAGAGCGACCGGCTGGTCACTCCCGCCTACGGCGCGGCCTACGCGGCGGCCTTCCCCGACGCGCGCTTCGAGGTCGTGAAGGCCGCGGGCCACATGCCGCTGCTGGAGCAGCCCCGCGCGACGCTGGCGCTCGTCGACGAGCACCTGCGCCGCACGGCGCGGTAGCCGGCGCGCGCCGGCGCGGCGCGGTCAGGTCGCGGACAGCACCAGGCGGCGGGAGGCGTTGCGGTAGCCCAGGCGCAGGAAGGCGGCCGCCATCGGCGTGTTGGTCAGGTCGGTGTCGGCGCGGATGAGCTGCGCCTCCGCCTCGACGGCGAGAATCCGGGTGATCTCGGCGAGGATCTCGTCGACGTGCCCCTGCCCCCGGTGTTCGGGGAGCACCCCGAGGTAGCCGACGACGGGGCCACCGGGGTTGGCCGAGGGAAGGCCGAAGCCGACGGGCTCGCCGTCAGGCGTCCTGGCGACGCGCCACCACGCCCGTTCCCCGCGCATCTGCTCGCGGTAGAACGCCACGTCCTCACGGGCCTGCGCCTCGGCGCCGATCCGGTCGGCGTCCTTGCGGGAGCCGGTGTCGAGGGTGCCCTCGAGCACGCGGCGGAAGAGCTGGACGAAGACCTCGTCGTCCGGCTCGGGGTGGAAGGTGAGCCGCCCGGTGGGCTGCGCCGGCCCGTCCCCGGGCGTCCACTCGTAGCGCAGCCGCTCCAGGGTCACGCCGAGACCGGCGCGGCGGGCGGCCTCCTGGCGCCAGGTCAGGGCCGCGACGACGTCGGGTCGCTCGCGCCAGTCGCCGGGGAGGAAGAGGTGGAACGCCGCCGGTTCGGCCGTCCCGCCCTGCGCGAAGGCGGCGTGGGCGGCGGTGAGCAGGTCGGCGGCGAGCGTGATGCGGGCGTCGACGGCGGCCGACGCGTCGCTCACGAGCAGCGCGTCGAGGGCGCGGGGATGGTCGTCGTCCTCGTCACCCCACCAGACCGCCACAGCGAGCGGCGCGGTGTCGGGGGAGTCCTCGGCGAGCCAGGTACGGGCGGGGCGGTACTCGCCGGTGGCGAGCCGGGCGCGGTAGTTCTCCGGGGTCATCCGGCTGGCCGGGTCGGCCACCATGAGCGGGAGGATGCGGTCGAGGTCGGACGCGGTGGTGGGGCGGAAGAGCACGGTGCCTCCGGGGCAGTGGAGCGGGAGGCGCGGCCGATCAGGAGGTGGGACCTACCGGCCCGCACGCACAGGGGCGGCGGGGACGATCGGAAGCGCCGGGTTCGGGGTGAACATCACGGGCCTCCCTCCTGCTCGGGACTTCTGCTGGGGACCGAGTCGATCTTGGGTTTCGGCGAGAGTCAGCCTAGGGCTGGGCCTGCCGGAGCGACAACCGGTTTTCTCCCCGCCACTCTCCTCACAGGAAGCCGAGCTGCGGGAAGTCCTGACCGAGGACCTGATGCGGGTCGGCGGCCAGGACCCGGTACAGCAGGGTGGCGTAGACCGAGCGGAAGTCGGTGGTGAACCTCAGGTCCCCGGCGTCGAGGTCGGTCAGGCTGGGCTGGGCGCCGTGGAAGCCGCCCTTGACGGGGGTTCCGGCGACGAAGAGGGGCGCGGCGGTGCCGTGGTCGGTGCCCTGGTTGGCGTTGGCCTGCACACGACGGCCGAACTCCGAGTAGGCGGCGAGGACGACCGGGTTGGCGCTGTGCGCGACCTTGCCGAGGAAGCCGCTCACGGCCTGGTCGAACGTGCCGAGCAACTGCTCCTGGGTGGCCTTCTCCCCCGCGTGGGTGTCGAAGCCACCGAGGCTGACCGCATAGACGCGGGTCGGCACCTTGGCCGCGACGCAGGCGGCGACCACGTCGAGCTGCTGGGCGAGTGAGCCCTCGCCTACGGCGCCGGTGCTCTCCTTCGTGGCGGCGAGCGTGTCGAGGACGGGTCCGAAGGAGTGGGCGACGGTCAGCAGGTCGCGGTCGGCGGTGGCCGCGGCGGCGAGCGTCGCGGGATCGCCGGGCGCGGCGGCACCGAGCGCGGTGTAGGCGCTGAGGGTCGCTCCGGCGGGCAGGTGGAACGCCCCGACCGGCAGCGCGGAACCGGAGGTCGTGGCACCCGCGAGCAGCGGAGGCAGGGTGCCGCCGAGGGAGACGGCGCGCAGCGGGTCACGGCCCTGCGCGTCGAGCCAGCGGCCGAGCCAGCCCGTGGTGGTCGGCAGGGACGGTGAGGCCGTCTGCCAGATGTCCATGGACTGGAAGTGACTGTGGCTGGGCTGCGGATACCCGACGCCGCGCACGACGGCGAGCCGCCCCGCTCCCCAGAGGCTGTGCAGGCCCTTGAGGGCGGGGTTGAGGCCGAGGCCCTCGCCGAGGTCGAGTACCTGCCCGGGGCTGTAGGCCAGCTCGGGGCGGGCGCTCTGGTAGGCGGGGTCGCCGGCCGGGACCACGGTGTTCAGGCCGTCGTTGCCGCCGTAGAGGGTGACCAGCACCAGGACGGGCATACCGCTGCTCAACGGCCGGGAACTCGCTCCCCGGGCGAGGTCCTGCCAACCGATCAACGCGCCACCGGCGGCGAGCGCGCTCGCGCCGGCCACCCCGGAGGCGATCAGGAACTTGCGCCGGGTCCACAGGTCCATTCCGGTTCCGTCCTCTCTCGGGCGAACACTGGGTGGGTGACGTCAGTTGACGGCGTACTCGGGGGCGGCCAGGGCGAGGGCCACGAGGGTGCGCGGCTCGGATGCCACGCCCTGGAGCGCGGTGCGCGTGCGGTCGCTCCAGGCGTCCAGCCCGAGCAGCCGAGCCGCCACGTCGACGCGGGAGTCGGTAGGGGCCGCACTCACGGCGCCGAGGTCGGCCTTGGTCACCGCCCAGCGGGCGAAGTCGAGGCGCGCCTGCGCCGCGGCAGCCGTCAGCCAGGCGTCGCCGGCCGGCCAGCCGCCGACGTTGGGCGGCTCGAACGGCACTTGGCCGAGGCGGCGCAAGGTGCCGAGCAGAACCGCCTGGTCGGTGTCGTCCGGGGTGACACCGAGGGCGCGCAGCGCGCCGACGACGTACTCGACGGGCTGCTTGGCGAGGGCGCCGACGACGGTGGAGCTGCGGAAGACCGCGTCGAGGAGCAGGGCACGCAGGAGCGCGGTGAGGTCGCGTCCGTCGCCGTAAGCGGCCTGGAGGCGGACCATCACGTCGGCGGGGACCTCGCCCGGCGCGGCGTAGCGGTTCCACATCCGGGTCACCACCCAGGCGTGCGAGGCGGGCTGCCCGACCAGCAGGTCGACCAGGGAGACGGAGTCGAAGTCGGCGGTGCGGCCGAGGATCGTCTTCGGCGTGTCGTCGTGGGCGGCCGGGACGAAGACCAGCCGGCCGCCGGAGCGGTCAAGGCGCCAGCCTGTCAGGGCGCGGGCAGCGGCCCGCACGTCGAGCTCGGTGTAGTGGCCGACGCCGAGGGTGAACAGCTCCATCAGCTCGCGGGCGAGGTTCTCGTTCGGGGCGGCCTTGGTGCTGCCGATCTCGTCGAGCCAGACGGCGAGCGCCGGGTCGCGGACCATCGCCTGCGCGAGCGTGCCGAAGTCCCCGCCGCCCAGGGTGCGCAGGGTCTGGTTCTGGGCGAGCATCAGCGGCGCGCTGCGCACCTTCTGGATCGAGGTGGCCCAGTGGCCGTGCCAGAACCAGGTGCGCTTCTCCACCAGGGGCCCGTCGGCCCGCACCATCCGTGCCAGCCACCATCCGGCGAGCTGCGCGGCCTGCTGGGCACGCTCGCGGTTGGCCTGCCTGCGGGCTGCCGGGTCACGTCCGGGCGGCGCGATCGCGGTGAAGGCGGGCGGCGGCGTGGCCGCGACCCCGGCGTCCGCCGTTCCCGGCGGCCCGGCCAGCAGCGTCGCCACCGTGGCCTCGTATCCGGCCTTCTCGGCGGCGTCGAGCTCGGCGGCGCGTCCGCCGAAGCCGGCCCGCCGCAGCAGGTGCGCCACCTGCCCCCGCGCCGAGACCTCCGCGGTCACCCCTGCGCTCGAACTGGACACCACCACCACGCACCTCCCCGACCTGCCGGGCGCCACCGTCGGCGACGGTAGGAGGTGTCCTTGTGGAATTCATGTGGCCCGCCATCGGCCCGACGCGCCGTCAGGGCACGGGCGCCGAGCTCTGCGCCGGGCGTTCCGGCGGCCGGACCGGGAACGGGTGACGGAGCGTCCCGGTTGCGGTGGGCGGGCCGGAGACGGAGTGTCGTGTCAGCAGGCTCGCGCGCGGTGCGGGAGGACAAGGCGGAGGGGGACGTGGTGAGAAAGGGCGCCGACAGCACGGCCGGGTCGAACGGGCTGCCGCCCGTGCTGGTGGCGGTCGCGGACCGGCTGCGGGCACACGTGCTCTCGCTGCTGGAGCCGGCCGACGTGTCGGTGGTGACCGCGGGCACGGGCGAGGAGGCGTTGCGCGCGGTGTACGAGAGGCGCCCCGGGCTGATGCTGATCGGCACGGCGCTGGAGGGACTGAGCGCCTGGGAGGTCGTGCCACTGGTCCGCGAGATGGCGGGGATTCCGATCACCGTCGTCGATGAGACGTACTCCGCCGCGAACGCGCGGCGGGCCTTCACCCTCGGGGCGGGGAACTACGTGGCCTGGGCTCCACCGGCCGAGGTGGTCGAGGGTCGCCTGCACCACCTGCTGCGGGCGGGCGCACGTCGGCCCGCGAGCGCGGACCCCGCCACGGACGACGGCTGGCTGCGGATCGACCCCATGCGGCGAGAGGCGACGGCGGGCGGGCACGCGCTGGCGCTGACGACCCTGGAGTTCGACCTGCTGGCGCTGCTGGCACGGCACCCCGGACAGGTGCTGACGTACGAACAGCTGCTGCGGTCCGTGTGGGAGCTGTCCGACGCGAACGACCCGGACCGGGTCAAGGCGGCGACGGGACGGCTGCGGCGCAAGGTCGGCGCCGCGACCGGTGCGCCCGCCCCGATCGACACCGTGCGGGGCGTCGGCCTGCGCTACACCGGTCCGGCGGTGTGACCACTGGGCGGCGCACGAACAGGCCCCTGACCGTCCGACTGTCCGCCAGGTGTGCGGCACCCGGGACCAAGGTCCCACGGCGGCCGGGCCCCGCAGGACGAAAGACCCGGGCCTTTCCTCCCTGACGGCCGTTCACCTCCCCTTGTCGCGCTCCTGTAGGGCGGCTGTCGCGTTTGCGTCCCCCTCCCCCGCGAGGCTCTCTTCCGTACCCGGCATCCCTGCCGCCGGGCGGAACGGAAGGTGAGTGACGTGGCGACCGCGCAGGTGACCGACGCTCCCCCGACGGGGCGTCAGGTCCTGGTGCGTCAGGTCCTGGTGCTCGTCCCGGCGCACAACGAGGAGGACGTGATCCGCCGGGCGCTGGCGGCCCTGGGGACGCAGGAGCTCGACCGGCATCCCGGCACCGCCGTCCGGACGGTCGTGGTGGCCGACAACTGCACCGACGCCACCGTCCCGCTCGCCCTGGCCGCGGGCGCGGAGGTGTTCACCACCCGCGGCAACCGCGCGAAGAAGGGCGGCGCGCTCAACCAGGCGCTGGCCGCCCTGCTGCCGGAACTCACCGACCACGACGCGGTGCTGGTCACCGACGCCGACTGCGCACTCGACCCGGGATTCCTCGCCGCCGCGCTGGACCGCCTCGACCGCGGCTACAGCGGCATCGGTGGGATCTTCCGCGGCGACCCCGGCGGCGGGTTCGTCGGCCACCTGCAGCGCAACGAGTACGCCCGCTACGCCCGCGACGTGGAACGCCTGGGCGGTCGCTGCCTGGTGCTGACGGGCACCGCCGCGCTGTTCCGGGCCGAGACGCTGCGCGCGGTCTCCGCGGCCCGGCTGGACGGCCGGCTCCCGGCCGGCGACGGCGCGGGCGGCGTCTACGACACCACGGTGCTGACCGAGGACAACGAGCTGACCTTCGCGATCCTGCACCTGGGCGGGCGGATCATCTCGCCACCCGAGTGCACGCTGAGCACCGAGGTGATGTCCGGCTGGCGCGCCCTGTGGCGGCAGCGCCTGCGCTGGAAGCGGGGCGCGGTGGAGAACTGCGCGCAGTACGGCCTCACCCGGATCACCTGGCGGTACTGGGGGCGCCAACTGCTGACCATGCTGGGCGTGGTCGCCTCGGCGCTCTACCTGGCCACCCTCGTATGGGCGCTGTCCGTGGACGGCTCGGTGAACATCAAGATCTTCTGGCTCGCGGTCACCGGGGTGTTCGTCGTCGAACGCGTGGTGACGCTGCGCAAGCGCGGATGGCGGTACATGCTGCCGGCCGCGCTGATGTACGAGCTGGTCGTCGACTACTTCCTGCAGGCCTGCCACGGCAAGGCCTACCTGGACGCCCTGCTGCGGCGCCGCAAGAGCTGGTGACCCGCGGCGAGAGCTGACGAGAGACGAGGAGCAAAGCGTGTACACCAATCCCACCCCCGCGCTCGGCGCGGGAGCCGCGACCGGCGGCACCCTGGCGGCCACCGGCGCGGCCTCGCCGCTGTGGATCTTCCTGGCGGCGTTCGCGATGATCGCTGTCGCGACGGCGATCCTGCGGATCGTCCCGAGGCGCCGCCGTCAGGACTGAGGCTGCCGCGCCCTCGGGATCAGTGCTCGCGGAAGCCGCCCAGGAACCGGCGGAACAGGCCGCCCTCGGGCCGCAGCGGCGCGGCGGGCGGGGGCGCGGTGGCGCGCTCGACGGCGATCGGCTGGTCGTAGTCGGCGCGCGCGATCGCGTCGACGGTCTGGGCGAGGTCGAAACTCTCCGAGCCCGCGATCGCCGGCACGAAGCCGACCAGCATGCCGTCCCGCATGACCTGCGCCTCGAGGGTGATCGTGTCGTCGGTGTCCCACAGGGCCTCGCGCCCGTCGGGCAGGGAGACACGCACACCGATCTGGTAGACGCCTTCGCGGGCGAGATGGGCGTCGACCCCGCGCTGACGCAGCGCGTCGACGACGTGAAGCGCTCGGTTCTCTTCCATGCGCTCACCATAACGGCCGATATCCGGCGTTATCGATCACGCTCCTCAGAAAATGGTGAGACTCGGCAGAAGAATGCCGAGGCTCGGCTACATCCCCGGGAGTAGCTGAGCCGCTCGGGGTCGCATCCGCCGTCCGACGCGCGGGGGTGCCCCGCGCTGGACGATCGGGGGCATGGAGACAGCCATCGCCCTGGACAGGGCTACGAAACGCTTCGGCGCGGTGACCGCCGTCGACGGTCTCAGCCTGGAGATCGGGCGCGGCACGACGGTCGCACTGCTCGGCGCCAACGGGGCCGGCAAGAGCACCACGGTGGCCATGGCGATGGGCCTGGCCGCGCCGGACACCGGTTCGGTGACGGTGGCCGGGCGGCCGCCGCGTCAGGCCGTCGTCGAGGGCCGGATCGCGGCCATGCTGCAGGACAGCGGGCTGATGCCGGGCGTCACCGCAGCGGAGCTGGTCGGTCTCGCGCGGCGGATGTACCCCGCCCCGCTCCGGGTGGAGGAGGCGCTGGAGCTGGCCGGGCTGCGCGGCCTGGCCCGGCGGCGGGTGGACCGGATGTCCGGCGGCCAGGCGCAACGGCTGAAGTTCGCGCTGGTGGCCGTGGCAGGCGCCGACACGATGCTGCTGGACGAGCCGACCCGCGCGCTGGACGTCCAGGGTCGCCGCGAGTTCTGGTCCGCGATGCGCGACAGCGCGGCCGCGGGCCGGACGATCGTGTTCGCCACCCACTACCTCGACGAGGTCGAGGAGAACGCGGAACGCGTCGTCGTGATGGCGCACGGCCGCGTCGTCGCCGACGGCTCCCCCGCCCGTATCCGGGAGGCGGGCGGCCGCGCGGTCGTCCGGTTCCGCGTCCCAGCGGAGCAGCCGCTTCCGCCGCTGCCGGGCGAGGTCGCCCGCGATCGCGGCTGGGCGACGGTCCGTGCGGCGTCCTCCGACGAGGTGGTCCGCCGCCTCGTCGCCTCGGGCACCGACTGGAGCGATCTGCGGATATCCCCGCCGAGCCTGGACGAGTCCTTCCTCGCCCTGACGGGTTCCGCCTCCGGGGGCGACGGCGCCGCGCACGACGGCCTCGCGGGCGCGGCGGAGCGCGCGACAGGGACCGGGCCGGACGAGACCGTGCCTGATGAGACCGGGCCTGACGGGGCCTCCACCGCCACGGGCCGCGTCGGCGGCCGAGCCACCGACCAGGAGGTGCAGGTCCGATGACGTCGGCTCTCTTCCGCCTCGAATGCCTGCGGATGCTGCGCGACCCGCGCTACCTCGCGCTCGCCGTGGTGGCACCCATCGGCTTCTACCTGCTCTTCGCCACCGTCTTCGGTGGTGGTCCGGTCCCACCGGGCCAGCTCCAGGGCACCGTGGAGATCATGGTGGCCATGGCCGCCTACGGCGCGATCTGGGGTGCCCTGTCCGCCACCGGGCCGAGGCTCGCGCACGAGCGCGCCAGCGGCTGGCTGGAACAGGTCCGGGCGATGCCGGTGACGGGGCGCCAACTGCTCACGGCGAAGATCGCCGCCGGGCTGGCGGTGGCACTGCCCGCGCTGGTGCTGGTCTGTGTGACGGCCGTGGTGGCCAAGGGGGTCCGCCTGGAGGCGTGGCAGTGGGCGGCCCTGATCCCCGCGATGTGGCTGGGGACGCTGCCCTTCGCACTGCTGGGGGTGGTGGTCGGGTTGCTGGTCGGTCCGGAGGCGGCGTTCCCGCTGAGCTACGCCCTCTATATGGCCGCCTCCGCGCTCGGCGGCCTGTGGGTGCCCCCGGCGCGACTGTCCGCGCCCCTGCAAGACGTGGCGCACACCCTGCCGACCTACCGGCTCGCCGACCTCGGCTGGCGGATCGCCGCCGGCCACCCGCCCACCTGGGCGGATCTCGCGGTCCTGGCCGCGTGGAGTGCGGGGGTCGCGGCCCTGGCGGTGCTGACGCAGCAGCGCTCCGCGCGCGGTGGCCTGGCCCCGCGCCGGGCGCGGCGCGGCGGTGCCTCTGCCGCGGGTACGGCGTGACCACCTACGCTGCCAGCGTGGCCCACGCCTGGAACCGGCTGCTGCAAGCCGACCCGTCCTCCGCGCCGGAAGTACCAAGCGCGGTGGACTGGGCGGTCGTCGCCCCCATCACCCTCTTCGCCTGCTTCGGCGTGTGGGCGGAGCAGCACTACACCCTGCACCCGCACCCGTGGGGGCCGGGCGGCTACCTTCTCGTCGTCGCGGCCGCAGCGCCGCTGCTGTGGCGCAGGCGGTGGCCGGTACCGACGGCCGCGCTGTGCCTGGCGGCCGTCGCGGGCTACCACGTCGCCGGGTATCCGGGGCTCGCCCCAGCCGTGCTGGTGTTCCTCGCCTGCGCCTCGCTCGGGCTGCACTGCGAGCGGCACGGCCTGGTCTACGGGTTGCTGGCGGCGGGCCTGGTCTGGCTGCTGCCGACGCTGCCGCCGAACGCGCTGCCCTGGTACGCCCTGGACGTGTCGATGCCGGCCCTCGCCTACGGCGCGACCGCCGTCGTCGCCCACTCGGCGCGCCGGCGCCGGATCGAGCACGACGCACGCCTGCGGGAGGAGTCGGCCGCCGCCGAGGAGCGGTTGGGACGCCGGCTCGTGGAGGAGCGGCTGCGGATCGCCCGCGAACTGCACGACGTGCTGGCACACACCATCTCCGTGGTCGCCGTACAGAGCAGCGTGGCGCTGGAGGCGCTGGACGCCGCCCCGCCGGAGACGGAGGAGGCCCGCGACGCGATGCTGCTGGTCCGCGGCGCCGCGCGACAGGCGATGCCGGAGCTTCGCGCGGCGCTCGACCTGCTGCGCGGCCGGGCCCCGGCGGCGGACGGGCGACCGCAGCCGGGGCTGGGCCAACTGGACGAGCTCGCGGAGGGGTTCCGCGAGAGCGGGCTCCACGTCGAGGTACGGCTCGCACCGGAGGTGTGGTCGCTGACGCCGCTGGTGCAGTGGACGGCCTACCGCATCGCCCAGGAGGCGCTGACCAACACCCTTCGCCACGCCCGTGCCGGGCACGCCCACCTCTCCCTCGCCCGCGAGGGGGACGTGCTGGTGCTACGGGTCACGGACAACGGCTGCGGCCCCGGCCCCGGCTCGCCACCGTCCACCGGCGGCCTCGGGCTGGTGGGCATACGGGAGCGCGCCGAGGCGCTCGGCGGACGCGTGCAGGCGGGCCCGCGGCCGAACAGCGGCTGGCTGGTCCTGGCCGAACTACCGTGGGAGAGCAGCTGATGCGCGTGGTCAAGGTCCTGATCGCCGACGACCAGGCACTGGTCAGGGCCGGTTTCCGGTCGCTGCTGGAACGGGCGGAGGACATCGAGGTGGTCGGCGAGGCCGTCGACGGGGTCGACGCCGTCGCCCAGGCCACGCGGCTGCGCCCCGACGTGGTCCTGATGGACGTGCGGATGCCGCTGCTGGACGGCATCGCCGCCACCGGACGCATCGTCGCGGACCCGGCGCTGGCCGCCACCCGGGTCGTGGTGGTGACCACCTTCGAGCTCGACGAGTACATCCACCGCGCCCTGCGGGCGGGCGCCAGCGGCTTCCTGCTCAAGGACCTCGACCCGGACGAACTGCGGCGCGCCGTCCGCGTCGTGGCGGCGGGCGAGGCGCTCCTCGCGCCGAGCGTCACCCGCCGCCTGATCGGCACCTTCACCCGGCGCGGCACCGCGTTGCCGCCGGAGCTCGCCGCTGCGGGCGCCGGCCTGACGGACCGCGAGCGCGAGGTCGTCGCCCTGGTGGGCCGGGGCCTCAGCAACGAGGAGATCGCCGCCGAGCTCGTCATCTCCCCGGCCACGGCCAAGACCCACGTCTCCCATGCCATGACCAAACTGGGCGCCCGCGACCGGGCCCAACTCGTGGTCTACGCCTACGAGACGGGCCTGGTCTGACGGCAGCGCGGGGGCTCGGGGCGGAGGCTCGGGGCGGAGGCTCGGGGTGGCGGCTCGACGCGGCAGCTCAGGGCACGAGCGGCAGCGGGCAGCCGTAGGTGCCGTCCGGGTTGAAGGAGCAGCCCTGCGACTCCGTGTAGCCGCCGTGGCCGTTCGGAGTGAACACCTCGACGCCCATGGTGACGAACCCGAGGGTGACCTTCTCCACCGGGATCCCGCCGTTGTTGCCGGAGATCTCGTCGGAAGTCACGGTGACGCCGGAGAGGGTGATCTCCATCCGGGGGTGGGCCTGTCCGGCCGGGGTGAGCGTGAGCGCGGCGCCGTGCTGGAGCGTGATGCGCTGCGGCAGCAGCCGCCGCAGGAAGGTGGTCGTCGTGTCCCCCGCGTAGCGCGTGATCGTCAGGTCCGAGAAACGGGGCCGGCCGGGAGCGGGGACGGTCGCGTCCGCCGTCTCGTGATAGGAGAGCACGGGTGTCGGCCCGGTCACGGGGCCGTCGGGAAGGATCAGCGCGGCTGTCAGCGGTACGGCGGCGCGGGTCTGCGCGGTGGCAGGGGCCGGGCCGGAGGCCGCCAGTGCGGCGGTGAGCAGGGCGGCGGCCGCCAGCAGGCGCAGGGTTCGGCGCGTGGTCGTGTCCATGAGAGGAGTGAAACGCCGTCAGGTTCCGCAACGGCGCGAATGGGCCGGCCGAGGTCGTGTCGCCGCGGCGGGCCGCGGGAGGATGCCGTCAGACCTCGGTGGGTGCGGCGGGAGGCTCGGGGTTCCGCGCGGCGAGCCGGGCCCGCTTCGTCTCCTCGCGCTCGTGCAGCGCGCTGCGTTCCGTCTCGGCGGCGATGCGAAGCCGGTCGGTCTCGGCGTCCTGCTGATTCCTGAGCCGCTGGGTGGTCGCGTCGATCGTGGCCTTGAGCACGGTGGACGCGGCGGTGACCGAGGCGGTCGCGACCCCGCTCGCCAGGAGCTCGTTGATCAGCTCGGGCTTGGCGGCCCGTTCGAGCGCGTCACGCGCGGACTCCACGGCGGACTGGTCGAACGGCGCGGTGGCTGCGATCGCACCCGGCCCCGGCAGCCCCTGCTGCACGCCCGGCTGCGGGTCCTGCTGCGGCATGGCAATCGGCTGCACGGGCTGAGACACACCGTCGTCGTCGGACATGCCGTCAGCTTACCCAGGCCGGGAGCGAATCGGCCCGGCCGGACCGCGCCCCGCACAGGACCGGGAGGCGGATCAGGCCCCGGGCCCGCACCGAGGGTCGCCACCGCAGATCGGCGGGGTCGACCGCGAGGGCGAGGCGCGGGAAGCGGGTCAGCAGGGCGTCGAGCGTGATCTCGGTCTCCACCCGGGCGAGCGACGCACCGAGGCAGTCGTGGATCCCGTGGCCGAGCCCGAGTCGGCCGTCTGCGGCGCGGCCCGGAGCACGACCCGGAGCACGGCCGGGCCGACCTGAGCGGTGGGCCGCCGGACGCGTCAGGCGGGCAGGTGGGGCGGATCCGGGAGGCCGTGGGCGGCGGCCCAGGCGCGCGCGTGGGCGATGCGGGCCGTGGTGGGCGGGTGGGTGGCGAAGACGGCGACCGCGAGCGGATGCGGCTCCAGGTCGGCGATGTTGAGCACCGCGAGCCGGCGCTGCATCGCCACGACGGTCTCCGGCGCCCGGGTCAGGTCCAGGGCGTAGGCGTCGGCCCGGGCCTCGACCTGGCGACTGCGCGCGTTGTAGACGGGCCCGCCGAGGACGCCCGCCACTGTGCCGAGGGCGAGCACCAGCGCCAGCGAGCGCGGGTCGGCGGCGCGGGTGACGCCCGCCGCGTGCAGCAGCGGCGTCCAGTGCAGCGCCGCGGCGAGCGCGCACGTGACCGCGGCGGCGCCGACCGCGCCGGTCAGGGTGCCGTAGAGGACGTCGCGGCGCGCGGCGTGGCCGAGTTCGTGCGCGGCGACGGCGACGACCTCCTCGGGCGCCGCCTGTCGTACCGTGGTGTCCCAGACGACGACCCGGCGGGTGCGGCCGATGCCGGAGACGTAGGCGTTGACCGCGCTGGTGCGCCGGGACGCGTCACTGACCAGGATGTCCCGAACGGGCACACCGGACGCCTCGACCATGGCCATGAGCGCGCGGCGCAGCTCGCCGTCGGGCAGCGGGGTGAACCGGTTGAAGAGCGGTTCGACCACGACGGGCAGCAGGAACGACAGCGCCACCACGAGCAGCGCCGCGCCGAGCGCGGCCCAGGCCCACCACGTGTCCGGCTGCCACCGCATCAGGCCGTAGAGCACCACGGAGACCACGGCGAACAGCGTCGCGCCGATCCCCAGCCCCTTGGCCGCGTCGGCGGCGAACAGCCGCGCGCCGCGGTGGGACAGGCCCCAGCGGCGGTTGACCGCCTCGGCCCGCAACGACAGCGGCAACGCTGCCAGGAACGTGACCAGTTGCAGGGCCACGGCGCCGAGCGCGGCGGTCGCGACCCAGCCGCCGCCCGCGACCCGGCCGGCCGCGCGCACCAGTCCGGCGCCGAGCAGGGTGAAGCCGAGGACCGCCGGAACGGCGAGGGCCAGCAGCATCGAGGTGTACCGCAGGGGTGCCACCTCCCGCCTGCGGGTGCGGGAACGCGTGATCTGCGCGGGGGTGAAGTCGTCCTCGAGAGCCGTCACGCGTCCTAGTCTGGGGGATCCGACTTTCGACGCAGCCGCACGTGAGGGAGCCGACATGGACCTGCACAGCCCCGCCCCGGTCACCGTGGACCAGGTCGTGCACGCCCTGTCCGTGCTGGGCCAGGAGGTGGTCGCGGATCCGGAGTACCGGCCCGACGGGCCGACCGAGGACGATCTGCCGGAGCTGCTGGGCGGGCTGCTGGGCCGGGTCGAGTTCGAGGTGGCCGCGGTCGTCGACACCGAGGACGAGCCGCCACAGGGCCTGTCCGCGCTCCAGGACGGCTGGCGCACCGAGAGCGACGACCCGGTCGTGCACCGGGCGGTGCTGGTGCACCGGCTTCAGCGCACCGCGTTCGACGTGGGCGCGGCGCTGGGCGAGGAGACGGACGCCGAGGACGTCGAGGACGACGACGAGGCGGGCCCGCCCGGGGTCGCGGGCGCGGCGGCCTGCGCGCTGGCGGCGGCGGACCTGCTGACGGCCCAGGCAGCCGTGGACGACGGGGAGATCCGCGAGGCCCGCCGGGCGCTGGACTCCGTCGAGGGTTTCCTGGCCCAGGCGCTGCTGACGGTGCACCTGCTGCGGCTGGAGGTCCGTGCGGAGGAGGACGGCGCGGAGGACGACGAGGACTGAGAAATCCTGGTGCACGAGCAGCCCCGAGCTGCGATCCTTTCGCCGCCGACCGATCCGACCGCCTCCTGGGGACTCACCGTGCGTCACCGACCCGCGCCACGCAGGCGCCTGCTCGCCTCCGCCGTGGCGGCCGCCCTCGCGGCCCTCACCGCCCTCACGGCCGCCGCCTGCTCCTCCGGTGCCGAGAGGGAAGCCGCGACGGCTCTGCCGACGCCGCCGGGGAGCGCCTCCGCCGCGGTCGCGCTGGCCGCGCAGAAGGCGGGCGGCTACCGGTCCGTGACCGTCCACGCCACCGACACGGAGTGGAACGGCACGGCCACCATGACCGGTCACGCCGGCCGGCTGCCCCTCACCGTGGACCTGCGGTACCGGCTCGCCGGGTTCCCGACGATGCCGACGGTGTTCGCCGACGGCGCGCTCTACCAGGAGTACCCCCAGGGGCTCGGCTCGCACTTCGGGTACAGGCACTGGGTCGTGACCGTCCTGGCCGGCCCCGGTGCCTCGCCCCACGACCAGCAGACAGCCGGTGATCCGGCGCTCGTCCAGGACCCCTGGACCGTGCTGAGGCTGCTCGGCAGCGCGCGGAGCATCCAGCGGGTCGGCCAGGAGACCGTCGACGGGGTACCGGCCTGGCACTACCGGGGTGTCGCCGACCTCGCCGCGCTCGCCCCGGCGCCCTCGCCGTCCGTCTCCGGGCAGGACGGCGTGAGCCGGACGGTGGACGCGTGGATCGGCGCGGACGGCCTCCCGGTGCGGATGCTCGTGACCACACGGATGGGCACGGACGTCTACCCGGACCGGATCGACTACTCCGGCTTCAGTACCAGCCCCTCGGGCATCACGGCGCCCCCGGCGGACGACACCATCACCGAGGCGCAGTTCCTGGGCGGGTGACGAGGCGCGCGGCCGATGCGGGGCACCGTGGGGCGGCTTAGTGTAGGGGTATAGCCGGATTTCTGCTGTTTCGGGCCCTGGGTCGCAGGGCCCGGGAGCTCAGGAGGGCAGATGGCCCAGAATCCGAATCCCCCCGCCCCGACGCCCCGCCCCTCGATGGCGCGGGGTTCGACCGCGCGGATCGCCGTGAACGTCGACGGCACGGACCACCTCGACGAGGTGGAACCGCGCCTGCTGCTGGTGCACTACCTGCGCGACCGCCTCGGCCGCACGGGCACGCCGATCGGGTGCGACACCGGCAACTGCGGCGCCTGCACCGTCGATCTGGACGGGATGAGCGTCAAGAGCTGCCAGGTGCTGGCCGTGCAGGCGGACGGCGGCCGGGTGACCACCATCCAGGGGCTGGCCGCGCCGGACGGGACGTGGCACCCGTTGCAGCGGGCCTTCCACGAGCAGCACGCGCTCCAGTGCGGGTACTGCACCCCGGGGATGATCATGGCCGCGCGGGACCTGCTGACCGAGAACGCGGACCCCACCCCGGAGCAGGTCCGCGAGGCGCTGGAGGGCAACCTCTGCCGCTGCACGGGCTACCAGAACATCGTCCGGGCCGTCCTCGCCGCCGCCGCCGAGCTGCGCCGCGAGGGTGCGCCGCAGCCGCGGAGCGCCACGGCGAACGTGCCGCGGACGAGCGGGCAGGAGGCGCCGGCATGACCGATCAGCTCACCTCTCCGGCGGCCGGGCGCGAGGTGGGGCGCGCGCGGACCCGCAAGGAGGACGCCCGGCTGGTGACCGGGCAGACCCTGTGGACCGACAACCTGACCGCGCCCGGGCTGCTGCACGTCGCGATCCTGCGCAGCCCGCTGGCGCACGCGCGGATCGAGCGTGTCAACGTGCGCTCGGCGCTGGAGCGCGAGGGTGTCGTCGCCGCGTTCGGCGGCCGGGAGCTGGCCGAGGGCCTGGGCTCGCTGCCCTGCGCCTGGCAGGTGACCGAGGACATGGTGCTGCCGGACCACCCGGCGGTGGCGGTCGACGAGGTGCGCTACGTGGGCGACCCCGTCGCCGTGGTCGTCGCGCGTGACCGCTACGTCGCGGCGGACGCGCTGGAGGACGTGTGGGTGGACTACGAGCCGCTGCCGCCGGTCATGGACCTGGAGGCGGCGCTCGCCGAGGGCGCGCCGCTGGTCCACGCCGACAAGGGCACCAACCGCTGCTACACCTGGCCGCTCGCCTCGGGCGACTACGCGGCCGCGCGGGCCGCCGCCGACGTGGTGGTGCACCGCCGCCACCACCAGCAGCGGCTGATCCCCAACGCGATGGAGCCGCGCGCGTCCCTGGCCGTGCCGGTGCCGGCGACCGGCGAGTACACGCTGTACTCCTCGACCCAGATCCCGCACATCGTGCGGCTCATGATGGCGCTGACGACCGGCATCCCCGAGCAGAAACTACGCGTCGTCGCGCCCGACGTGGGCGGCGGCTTCGGCTCGAAGCTCCAGGTCTACGGCGAGGACGCGATCGCGCTGACGCTGGCACGCAGGCTCGGGCAGCCGGTCAAGTGGACCGAGTCGCGCTCGGAGAGCTACCAGGCGCAGCACCACGGGCGCGGGCAGATCCAGGACGTCGAGCTCGCCGCGACTCGGGACGGGCGGCTGCTGGGCATGAGGGTTGACCTGCTGGCCGACATGGGCGCCTATCTGATGATCATCACTCCGGGTACGCCACTGCTGGGCGCGTTCATGTACCCGGGCATCTACAAGATGGACGCCTACGACTTCCGCTGCACGGGCGTGTTCACCACCCGCACCCCCACCGACGCCTACCGTGGCGCGGGCCGCCCGGAGGCGACCTTCGCCATCGAGCGGACCATGGACGAGCTCGCCGCCGAGCTCGACATGGACCCGCTGGAGCTGCGGCGCCGCAACTGGATCGGGCACGAGGAGTTCCCGTTCACCACCGTCGCCGGGCTCACCTACGACAGCGGGAACTACGAAGCCGCCACCGATCGTGCCGTCGCCCTCTTCGGCTACGCGGACCTGCGCGCCGAGCAGCGGGCCCGCCAAGCGAACGCGGACCCGGTGCGCCTCGGCATCGGGATCTCCACCTACACCGAGATGTGCGGGCTCGCCCCGAGCCGGATCCTCGGCTCGCTGCGCTACGCCGCAGGCGGCTGGGAGGCGGCGTCGATCCGGATGCTGCCGACCGGCAAGGTCGAGGTGATCACCGGGACCAGCCCGCACGGCCAGGGCCATGTGACGGCGTGGAGCCAGATCGCCGCCGACGCGCTCGGCGTGCCGTTCGAGGACGTGGAGGTGATGCACGGCGACACGCGCGTCGCGCCGCAGGGCATGGACACCTACGGCTCGCGCTCCCTGGTCATCGGCGGGATCGCGGTGCACGAGGCCGCGCTGAAGGTCGTCGCCAAGGCGCGTACGGTGGCCGCCCACCTGCTCGAGGCGAGCGAGGACGACCTGGAGTTCGCCGACGGCGCGTTCAGCGTGCGCGGCTCCCCCGACGCACGCCGGACCATCCAGGAGATCGCCTTCGCGGTCTTCGCCGCGCACGACCTGCCCGAGGGTATGGAACCGACCCTCAACGCGGAGCACCTGCTCGACCCGGACAACTTCTCCTACCCGCACGGCACCCACCTGTGCGCGGTCGAGGTCGACACCGAGACGGGCGCCGTGAAGGTCCGCTCCTACGTCTGCGTCGACGACGTCGGACGGGTCGTCAACCCGATGATCGTCGAGGGGCAGATCCACGGCGGGGTCGCCCAGGGCATCGCCCAGGCCCTGTACGAGGAGGCCGTCTACGACGACGCGGGCAACCTGGTCTCCGGGACGATGGCCGACTACCTGGTGCCCGCCGCGCCGGACCTGCCGGACCTGGTCACTGACCGCACCGAGACGCCCGCCACGTCCAACCCGCTCGGTGTGAAGGGCGTCGGCGAGGCGGGCACCATCGCGTCCACGCCCGCGGTGGTCAACGCGATCATGGACGCGCTGCGGCCACTGGGCGTCCGCGAGATCCGGATGCCGTGCACGCCGGAGCGGATCTGGCGTGCGGTCAGGGAGGCCGCCGCCTCCGGTGAGGAGAGCGCGCCGTGATCCCCGCGAAGTTCGACTACGCCCGCCCGCAGAGCGCGGACGAGGCCGTGCGCGTGCTCGCCGAGGCAGGCCCCGAGGCGAAGGTCCTGGCCGGTGGCCAGAGCCTGCTGCCGATCCTGCGGCTGCGGCTGTCCTTCCCCGAGCTGCTCGTCGACCTCGGCGCCGTCGACGCGCTGCGCGGCGTCCGCCAGGAGCGGCACGACCTGGTGATCGGCGCGATGACGTCGCATCACGACGTCGTCGAGGACCCGCTCGTCCGCCTGCACGCCGGGCTGCTGGCCCGGGCGGCGGCGACCGTCGCCGATCCGGCGGTGCGCCACCGCGGCACGCTCGGCGGCTCCCTCGCCCACGCCGACCCCGCCGGGGACCTCCCCGCGGTCTGCCTGGCCCTGGAGGCGACCATGGTCGCGCTCGGCCCGCAGGGCTGGCGCACGATCCCCGCGTCGGAGTTCTTCGTCGACTACCTCCAGACCGCTCTGCGGCCGGACGAGCTGCTCACCGAGATCCGCCTCCCGCTGACCGACGGCTGGGGCTTCCACTACGAGAAGTTCCAGCGGGTCGCCCAGGCCTGGGCGATCGTCGGCGTCGCGGCGGCGGTACGGCTCACGCCCGACGGCGGCACGATCGCCGAGGCGCGGGTCGGGCTGGTCAACATGGGCGCCCGCCCGATGCGCGCGCACCTGACCGAGACCGCCCTGGCGGGCGCGGCGGCCACGGAGGAGGCCATCGGCCGCGCCTCGACCCTGGCCGCCGAGGACACCCACCCACCCACCGACCTCTCCGGCTCCGCCGAGTACCGCGAACACCTCGCCCGCGTCCTGACCCGCCGCGCGCTGCTCGCCGCGACCGGCGCCGCGTGAGGCGGGCACCCGAATGGCACCGGACGGACGGCACGACCGGGGCGCGGATCCCCCCGCGCACCGCGCCGGCGCCCCGGCGCCGGGCCGCGCCGCGGAACCGGACGCCGCACCCGGCACCCCCGGCCCCGCGCAACAGAGCCCCGGGCCGGGAGGCCTCACGGCACCGGACTGCCTGCCACCGCCGAACGGCAGCACGGAACCGGGTGCCACCACAGGCCGGCGCGGCCCCGCGGAGCGGCTCAGCGGGAGCGCGGCGCAACCGGGACGTCCCGCCGCACCGGACCGCCTGCCACCGCCGAACGGCAGCACAGAACCGGGTGCCACCACAGGCGCGCGCGGCCCCGCGGAGCGGCTCAGCGGGAGTGCGGCGCAACCGGGACGTCCCGCCGCACCGGACGACCTGCCACCGCCGAGCGGCCGCTCCGAGGCCGCGCCGCGCAGCGGCCTGGCACCACCGGCGGGCAGCCACGCGGGTCGGGACGACGGCGTGACGGCGCCGGGCGGCGGCGCCTCGACCGGCACGCCGCCGCAGGCAGGCGGCGCGCCCGACGAGGTCGACGGGCCGCAGAGCCCGGCGGCGATGCGGGCGCGGTTGCAGGAGACCGGTTACCTGGTCGACGACGGCCTGGCCGTCGCCTGCTTCCTCGCCGTGAGACTGCATCGGCCGCTCTTCTGCGAGGGCGACGCCGGCACCGGGAAGACCGCCCTGGCCGCCGCGCTGGCCGGGGCGATGGGCGCGCCGCTGATCCGGTTGCAGTGCTACGAGGGCATCGACGCCGCGCAGGCCCTGTACGACTGGGACTTCCCGCGCCAGCTGCTGCATCTGAAGGCCGCCGAGGCGGGCGGCGTCACCGACGCCGACCTGCTGGAGCGCGGCCTGTACAGCCCCCGCTTCCTGATCGCCCGGCCGCTGCTGCGCGCGCTGGAGACGTGGCCCTCGGTGCTGCTGGTCGACGAGATCGACAGGGCGGACGAGGAGTTCGAGGCGGTGCTGCTGGAGCTGCTGTCGGAGTGGACGGTGACCGTCCCCGAGCTCGGCACGCTGCGCGGTGAGCGGCCGCCGGTGGTGGTGCTCACCTCCAACCGCACCCGCGAGGTCCACGACGCGCTGAAGCGCCGCTGCCTCTACCACTGGTTCGACCACCCGGACTTCGCCCGCGAGGTCGCCATCGTCCGTCGCCGCCTGCCGCAGGTGACCGAACGCCTCGCCGTGGAGGTCACCCACGCGGTCCGCGCGCTGCGCGCCCGCGACCTGCTCAAGCCGCCGGGCGTGGCGGAGACCCTCGACTGGGCCGAGGCCCTGCACGCGCTCGGCGCGACCGCGCTGGACGCCGAGCTGGCCACGACGACGCTGGGCGCCGTGCTCAAGTACCACGAGGACATCGAGCAGGCGCGCGGCCTGGACCTGACCGCGCTGCTCGCCTCGGCGGCGACGGGCGGCACGTCGTGAGCGCGCTCGTCGCCGGCCTGTCGCTGGGGAACGGCCTCGGCCCCGCCTCCGGGCCCGTGGCTCCGCCGTTCGGCGGCGAGGACGTCACCCGGGTGGCCGTCGGGTTCGTCCGGACGTTGCGGGCGGCCGGGGTGGCGGTCGCCGCGCGGCAGGTGGACGCGTTCCTGCGGGCGTTGGAGGTGGTCGGGCCGGGGCGCCGGGCGCAGGTGTACTGGGCGGGCCGGCTGACGCTCTGCGCCGACCACGACGAGCTGGAGCGCTACGACCGGGTGTTCGCCGCGTACTTCGGCGAACGGCCCGCGCGCAGCGCGCCGCGGCGACCGGCCTCGTTCCCCCGGCCGCAGGCCGCCGTCGCCCTCGGATCGGGGCAGGGCCACGAGGGCGAGCCCGGCACGGAACGGCCGGTCGCGGCGCTCGCGAGCAGCGCGGAGGTCCTGCGTCACCGGGACATCGCCACGCTGGGCGACACGGAAAGGACGCAGCTGCGCCGGCTGCTCGCCGCCCTCGCGCTCGGCGGAGAGCCGCGCCGGAGCGCGCGACGGCGGCCCGCGCGGCGCGGGGAGGTGGACGTGCGCGGGACCGTGCGGGAGCTGCTGCGCGCGGGAGGCGAGCCCGTGCGGCTGCGTCACCGGCAGCGGGTGCGCACGCCGCGCCGGGTGGTGCTCCTGGTGGACGTCAGCGGGTCGATGGCCCCCTACGCCGACGCCCTGCTGCGCTTCGCGCACGCGGCGCGGACCAGCCCGGTCGCCCGCACGGAGGTGTTCACGCTCGGCACCCGCCTCACCCGCGTCACCGGCGCTCTCGCACACCGGCGACCGGACCTCGCCCTGGCCGCGCTCAGCCGGGCCGTGCCGGACTGGAGCGGCGGAACGCGGCTCGGGGAGACGCTGCGCGCGTTCCTGGAGGGATGGGGGCGCCGGGGCCTCGCACGGGGCGCGGTCGTGGTGCTGCTGTCGGACGGCTGGGAGCGCGGCGACCCCGAGCTCCTCGCGGAGCAGATGCGGCGGCTGCACCGGCTCGCGCATCGCGTCGTGTGGGCGAATCCTCGAAAGGGGCGGCCGGGTTACGCGCCGCTCGCGGCGGGCATGGCGGCCGCGCTGCCGAGCGTGGACGTGTTCGTCGAGGGCCACAGTCTCGCGGCGCTCGAACGGCTGGCCCGCGTGGTGAGAGGAGCGGCGGATGCGTGAGGTCCTGCCCGCGCTGCGGCGCTGGTATGCGGCAGGGGCGGTGTTCGGGCTGGCCACGGTCGTCGGGGTGACCCGCAGCGCGCCGCGCGCGCCGGGCGCGGCCATGGCCGTCGGCCCCGGGGACGAGGTGGTCGGCAGTGTGTCCGGCGGCTGCGTCGAGGGAGCGGTGTTCGAACTGGCTCAGGAGGTGGTCCGGACCGGGACGGCCAGGCTGGAGACCTTCGGCTACAGCGACGACGACGCCTTCGCCGTCGGCCTGACCTGCGGCGGCGAGATCACGCTGCTGGTGCGCCCGGTGTCGGCGGCGCTGGACCCGGCGTTCGAGGCGGTCGCCGCGTCGGTCACGGACCAGCGGCCCGTCGCCGTCGCGACCGTGCTGAGGGCGCCGGACGGGGCGCCCTCGCCGGTGGGCGCGGTGCTGGCGGTCTGGCCCGACCGGGTAGCCGGGTCGCTCGGCTCCGCCGGGCTGGACGCGGCGGTCACGGCGGACGCGCGGGGCGAGCTGGCGCAGGGCATGACCGCGCAGCGCCACTACGGCCCGGCGGGCGAACGCCGGATGGACGACGTCACCGTCTTCCTGCAGTCCTTCGCTCCTCCGCCGCGCCTGCTGGTCTTCGGCGCGATCGACTTCGCGGCGGCGGTCGCGGACCTGGGCGCCTTCCTCGGCTACCGGGTGACGGTCTGTGACGCCCGCCCGGTCTTCGCCACGGCGCGGCGCTTCCCGCCGCAGGTCGAGGTGGTCGTCGACTGGCCGCACCGCTATCTGGCGGCCACGCAGGTCGACGCGTCGACCGTGATCTGCGTGCTCACGCACGACCCGAAGTTCGACGTCCCGGTGCTGGAGGTGGCGCTGAGCACCCCGGCCGCCTACATCGGGGTCATGGGCAGCCGCCGCACGCACGAGGACCGCCTGGCGCGGTTGCGCGAGGCGGGCGTCACGGAGCCGGAGCTGGCGCGCCTGCGGGCGCCCATCGGGCTCGACCTCGGCGCGCGCACCCCCGAGGAGGTCGCCGTCTCGATCGCGGCGGAGATCGTCTCGACCCGCTGGGGCGGCACCGGCGCGGCCCTGTCCGGCACGACCGGCGCCGTCCACGGCGCCGATCCGCGGGCTTCGCGCCCGGTACCCGCGAGGAGTTGACCATGCGGCTGCACCACGACATGACGGTCCCCGCGTCCACCGACGAGGTCTGGCGCGCGCTCGGCGAGATCGACGCGATCGCACCGTGCCTGCCCGGCGCGTCCGTCGAACGGGTCGACGCGGACACGGACACGGTCTACGGCTCGATGACGGTGAAGGTGGGCCCGATCACCGTCGCCTACCAGGGGCGCGCGGTCATCGACGAGCGCGACGACACCGGCCACCGCATGGTCGTCCACGCCTCCGGCCGCGAGCGCCGCGGCGCCGGGACGGCGCAGGCGACGCTGGTGGTGGAGGTCCACGAGCAGCCCGCGGGCGGCGGCTCGGAGGTCGACGTGGACACCGACCTCACGATCACCGGCCGCCCGGCCCAGTTCGGCCGCGGGGTGATGGCCGACATCGGCGACCGCGTCGTCGCCGAGTTCGCCGACCGCCTCTCCCGCCAACTGGCCACGCAGAACCCACCACCCCCGGGCCTCTCGGGCGCGACAGCGCTCAGCGCGTCAGGCACGGATCCGGGCGCGGAGGCGGGCGCGGGCCCGGAGGCGAGCCTCACGGACGGCTCGGATCCGGCGGCCCACGGGAGCACGGTCGCCGCGGGCACGGGGACCGGCCCGACGGACGGCGCAGCCACCGGGAGGCGTGAACGCGCGCCCGGAGCAGGCACCAGCCCGGGTGCGGACGCCCGCGCGGCGGAGGTGACCGGAGCGGGCGGTAGGGGTGCGGGAGCACGCGAGGGTACGGGACCGGGAGCACGCGGGGACACGGCCGCCTCGGCTGCGCGGGCGAACGACGGCGCGGCAGGGGCGGAGTCGGCGAGCGGCAGAGAACCGGGCCCGCGCGAGGGCGCGGGCATGGCCGCGCCGGCGCCGCAGGCCGGCAGGGACGAGCCGCTGGACCTCGGCCCGATCCTGCTCCCGGTGGTCCGCCGGGCCCTGCGGCTCGCGGCTGTCGCGCTGGCCCTGGCCGTCGTCGGCCGCATCCTGCGCCACCGCCGCGGGCTCCCGCCCGGCTGAGGACCGACCGCGGCCGAGTGGCCCTCCTGCCGCGGTCGCTGCCGGAGGCGGAGCCCGAGCCGGACACGTCCACCGGTGGACGCCGACGCAGGACGCGCCCGCCGGGCGCGAACCCGTTCCGGCCGACCCCGCGCGGGAACCGCGCGCGGGGCCGGTACATCCTTGTCCGCAAGAGGGCCACGCGAGCGCTCTCAGCGGAGTACGGGGGGAAATGATGGGCGAGGCATCCGGTGGGTTCGGCGTCGTGTTCGGGCTGGTCGGCCTGTTCTTCGGGGTCGTGGGCTGTGCGTTGGCGATCTCCTCGGCCCGGCGGCTCTGGTTCCGTCAGGCGGCACTGGCACGCGGGCTGATGGCGGAGGCCGGCTGCGTCGAGACCTTCGTGTCCCGCTCGCACAACAGCGAGGGCGGCACGTCCACGACCCGCCACATGATCCTGGCGTTCCGCACCCAGGACGGCGCCGAGATCCGGCTGGACCGCACCGCGGGGACGCTCCTGGTCGGCGACGTGGTGCCCGTGCGCTACCTGCCCGAGCACCCCCAGCGCGCCACCGTCGTGGCGCCCGGTGCGGGGCGGGAGTCGGTGGGTCTCTTCATCGGGGTGGCCTTCGGCCTGCTGTTCGGGGGCATGGGACTGTTCTTCGCGGCCACGGGCTTCGGCTCCTGAGCCGCCCGAGGGCGAGTCAGCGGGGCAGGCGCCGCCACAGCGGGCGGGGCAGCAGACGCATCGCCGTGGCGAGGAGGACAAGAGGGCGCGGCACCCAGAGGGTGCGCGAGCGCGGCCGGTCCTGAGCGAGAGCGTCGGCGATGGCGGCAGCGACCTGCTGCGGGGTCGAGGAGAGCGGGGCGGGCTTCATGCCCTGCGTCATCCGGCCGGTGACGAAGCCGGGGCGGACCAGCAGGACCGTGACACCCGTGCCGTGGAGGCGGTCGGCCAGGCCGCGCGCGAACGCGTCCAGCCCGGCCTTGGCCGCGCCGTAGACGTAGTTGGCCCGGCGCGGGCGCACCGCCGCGACCGAGGACAGGACGACGAGCGTGCCGCGCCGCTGCGCGCGCATCCGCGCGGCAAGCGCGAGCAGCACCGTGACGTGGGCGGTGAGGTTGGTCTGCACGAGCGCACCCGCCCGGGCCGGGTCCTCGTCGAGGACCTCCTGCGGGACGAGAACACCGGCGGCGCTGATCGCCAGGTCGAGCGGGCCGTCGGTGAAGGCGCGGGCGGTGAGCGCCTGGTAGGCGGTGGGGTCGAGGGCGTCGAACGGCACGGTGACGGTCCGGCAGGTGAGCTCCAGCGCTGCGGCGGCCAGGCGCTCCTCGTCCCGCCCGGCGAGGATCGCCACGTCGTCGGCGCCCAGGTCGAGCGCGTCAAGCAGCGCCAGCCCGATCTCGCTCGTCCCGCCGACCAGCAGCACCCGCCTGCTCACGGCCACAGCCCGAGCCTGCGGCCCAGGTCGGAGCGGAAGACGCGGTGCGGGTCCAGGCGCTCGCGCGCCTCGCGCCAGGCGTCCAGCGGGCCGTCGCCGTAGGTCTCGGCGAAGCGGGCGCGGTCCATGCGGGCGTCCTTGGCGAGGTAGATCCGGCCGCCGGAGGCGGCGACCAGGCGGTCGAGGGCGTCGAGCAGGTCGCCGAGTCCGGCCCGGGCGGCGGGCAGGTCGACGGCCAGCGACCAGCCTGCCACGGGGAACGACAGCGGGTGCCCGTCGCCGGGCCCGAACCGCTTCAACGTCCCCAGAAAAGGTGACGCCTGATGCCGCCGCAGCGCTTCGAGCACACAGCCGACCAGGTCGCGTCCGGCGTCGGGGACGACGAACTGGTACTGCCAGATCCCTGCGGGGCCCAGCGCCCGGTTCCAGCCGGAGACCGCGTCCAGGCGGTGGAAGAACGCGCCGAGCGAGGCGGTGGTCTCCGCCAGGCGCGGCGCCCGCCGGTACCAGAGGCCGTTGAAGGCGGCGGCGGTGCCCGGCGTGACCGGACAGAACGGCAGGGTGGGCGCGGGCAGGGCCCGTCCCGGCCGGTAGCGGGGACCGTCGGGCTCGCGGCGCGGGTCGGGGTCCGGGCAGTGGTCGGCGAGGTCGACGACGCCGCGTCCCAGCGCGCGGCCGTGCGCGGTGCCGTCGATCCAGGCGACGGCGTAGCGGGTGGGCGCGCCGGCCAGGGCATCCATGAGCGCGTCGAGGTCGGCCGCGCGGCGGGTGGTGACCCGCAGGCGGGCGCTGCGGATCGGGAGCAGGCGCAGTGTCGCGGCGACGATGACACCCGTCAGTCCCATGCCGCCGACGGTGGCGCGGAAGGCGTCCGGCTCGCCCTCGGGGGTGAGGCGCCGGAGCATACCGGTGCCGTCCACGAGGTCGACCTGGTCGAGCCAGGCGGCGAGGCTGCCGTCACGGTGCTGGTTCTTGCCGTGCACGTCGGCGGCGATCGCACCACCGACGGTCAGGTGCGCGGTCCCGGGCAGGACGGGTGGCAGCCAGCCGTGCGGCACGGTACGGGCGAGCAGCTCGGTGAACGGTGTGGAGGCGGAGACGCGGACGCGCCCGGCGTGCGGGTCGAGCAGCAGCCACGGGTCGACGGCCGGGCGCAGCACGAGACCGCCCGCGTTGAGGGCGGCGTCCCCGTAGCTGCGTCCCGCACCGCGCGCGAGCAGTCCCCCGCCGGGCCGGCCCGCGATCAGGCCGCGCAGGGCGGGCAGGTCGAGCGGCCCGACGGGTTCGGCAAGGCTGCTGGGGGTCCGGCCCCAGCCGCTCATCCGCTCGGTGGCGTGGACGGTCCGGCTCACAGCAGCGGCGCCAGGAAGGTCAGCAGCCACAGCCCCTCGGCGGCGAGCAGGCGGCGGTCGCGCAGCAGCAGGTCCTCGACGCGGGAGACCGGGTGGCAGTCGACGAGGCGGTCGAAGCGCAGCAGCGCGTAGAGCAGCGGGAGCGCGCTGAGCAGGTGCCACGCGCGGGTGCCGGGCTGCGCCGCGCCGACGGCCCAGGCGAGGTAGGCCGCAAGGACGGCGGTGAGCAGCGCCGTCCGCAGGAGGCGGAGCCGGCGCGGGCCGTAGTGGGCGAGCGCGGGCCGGTGCCGCGCCGCGTCTTCGCCGAGCAGTCGCGCCTCGGCGGTGCGCTTGGCGGTGGCCACCATCAGGGCGCCCAGGCTGCACACGAGAAGGAACCAGCCCGAGGGCGGGATCCGCGCGGCCACCGCGCCGCCGACGGCCCGCAGGACGAACGCCGAGGCGAGCGCCAGCAGTTCGATCCCCGCCAGGTGCTTGAGCCCGAGCGAGTAGGCGACGCTCAGCGCCAGGTAGCCCGCGAGAACCGCCGTGAAGCCCCAGCTGGGAACGGCGGCCGCGAGCGTGAGCGCGCCGAGCGCGAACAGCCCCGCGCAGACCCGGCCCTGCGCCGGTGTCAGCTCCCCGGCGGCGAGGGGGCGCAGGCGCTTGGCGGGGTGGCGGCGGTCGCGCTCGAGGTCGGCGAGGTCGTTGACGCAGTATCCGGCGGCTGCGGCGAGGGTGAACGCGGCGACGGCGAGCACGAGGTCCGCCGGTCCGCGCCCGTCCCGCCCGGCGCTGCCCGCCGCGAGCGGCGCGGCGAGCACGAGCAGGTTCTTGGGCCACTGCCTCGGCCGCGCCGTCCGCAGCACCGCCCGCGCGGTGCGCACACCCCGCTCACCCCGCGCACCCTGGCTCGCGGCGCCGGTCACCCGTGCGGCCGTGGGCGGGCTCCCCGTCACCGGGCCGATGCCCGACGCTGCCTGGGCACGGATGCCGACGAGCCCGCCCGCTGCCGGAACACCGGTCACGGCCGACCGGACCGCCTCCCTCGTTTCGCCACCTGCGAGGGTGGCCTGCGCCTTGCACGGCGGTCCGGCGCCCACGGTCGCGCCGTCGATCGCGCCCAACGCCGCCGACGGACCGCTCGCACCCGCCGCGCCCCTCCGCGCCGGGCTTCTCCGCGCCGGGCCCCTCCGCGCCGTGCCGGTCGTCGCCGGAGCGTGGGGCTTCATCGGGCGAAGACCGCGACGAAGTCGCGGCTGGTCGTGGTGTAGTACCGGTCGGCCGGGCGCTGCTGGGTGTCCAGGAGCTTGACCGGAGCGGGGTCCGCGCCGCCGGCCGGGGGGCGGTAGGACATGAACGACATCCACGCCGGGTTGATGTCCAGCTGCATCGCCTCGACGCAGCCCGCCCGCTGCAACAGGTCGGCCAGCGTCCGGACCGACAGCGCGGGCCCGTAGACGAACACGACCCGTCCGTCGGCGGTGACGCCGACCCCGGAGCGCCACACGAAGTACGCGCCGCCGATGGTCAGGCCCCACCCCGACTCGATGTCGGTGTCGACGGCGGCCGGCACCACGCCGTGGTCCACGACGAGACGCAGGTTCTGCCGCACGCCGACCACGTCCGCGGTCATGGACACGTCCCGGCCCCAGACGCCGACGGCGACGTGGCCGTCGCGGTAGAAGACCAGGGACGCCTCACCCGGCGTCAGCGTGCCACGCGTGGTGCCGTCGAGGTAGAAGCCGCCGCCGGACTCGTTCACCTTGAACCCGCCGTTGAAGGTGGCGACCAGACCCGCACGCGATCCGGCCGGGACGTCGTAGGGGACGCCCCAGTTCGCCGGGCCGGGGTCGCTCCAGCCGGGGTGGAGCTCGAACCGGAGGAGCCGGGGGTCCATCGAGGCGACCGCGGCCACGTAGGAGGTGTGCTGGGCGTCGGGCCGCAGGTAGGCGGCGATCAGCGCCGGTCGGCCGTCGACGGTGCGCAGCACCTGCCAGGTGCCCTCGCCGGGCAGGGGCGGGCCCGCCGGCGAGACGAGCCTGGGTGGGAGGGCGGCGACGGGCGCGGCGGCCCGATGGGGCGCGGGCTGCGCGGCCGGAGCGGCCGGCCGCAGCGCGATGGACGGCTTGCCGCCGACGCGCGGTGGGTTCAGGTCGTACTGGAGGGTCTCCACCAGCGTGACGACCGGCCCGAGGTGGTTGTTGCGGCCCCAGTCGGCCACGCGTGCGGCGACGCTGTCGTCGCCGGGGGCGGTCAGCACCTGGCCCAGCGACCAGCAGAGCCAGATGAGCAGGGCCACGAGCAGCCCGGCCAGGGTCCGCGCCCAGGGGCGCGCGGGCAGGGCCCGCAACCTGCGCCGGACCCTGGTCGCGCGGCGCGGCGGGTTGCCGGCGGTGGGGGGTTCGGGGCCGGGCTCGGAGACGTGCTCGTCCACCCCCCGGTGCCCCAGCCGGTCGGACATCCCAGGCCACTCCTCGGTCCCCGGCCTCCATCGTCCCACGGTGGGCCGCCGCCGGTGCTCCCGGCGTCCTCGCCGATGACAGGAAGCGGCGTCGGCACGATCGGGATCATCAGCTCAATCCACCCGAACGAGAAGGAAAATGACATGTTCGGAGAAGCCGGGAGAACGCACCCGCACGCCTGGTAGATCAATGGGACCGCTGTCGACCGGGCCGGAGGGGCATCGCATGGCGATCTTGGAGAGCAAGGATCTCCGTCAGGTGCTCATCGCCGTGCTCGGCACGGGTGCGGCCGTGGTCGGCGTCGTCTTCGCCGTGCAGTCCGTCGGGGGCGACAGCAACCACTGCCAGGACCACTCCGTGTGCGGCCGCAGCAACTCGGTCGGGGACGCAGGGGTCGGCGGCTCGTCCTCCCCCGCAGCGTCCGCGTCCAGCCCCGCAGTGTCCGCGCCGGGCTCTCCGTCCGGCTCCCCCGCCGCGGCGGGAAGCCGGTGACCGTCGGACGGCCGTACGGCGAGCCGCGCGGGCGCGTCCCGTGCACCGTGGCCGCGCTTCTGCTGGTCGCCGCAAGCCTGTTCGGCCTGGGCGCGTGCACGGAGAACCAGTGCGACAACAACTCCGTCTGCGGTGACAAGAACTCCGCCACGGAACCTGCCGCCCCGCCCTCCGCCGCCACCGCCGGCACGGGTGCGATCCACGCGACCGCCACCATCGGCGGGCAGGAGAGCGCCACCGACTTCTACTGGCCACGCTCCCCGGACGTGCTGAGCGGTTCGCTCGCGGCGGGCCACGCCCTGGCGAGCGAACCGGGGATGACGGAAGTCGCCGACACGATCACCCTCACCCTGCAGACCGACAGCCCCGAGGCCGTACTGATGAAGCCGGTCCGGGTGGTCGACCTCCACCGCCGGGCCGATCCGCGGGCGGGCCTGCTGGCCCGGCTCCCCTGCGGCGGCTGTGGCGGCCAGAGCGACGTACGCCTCTTCTCGACCAGACTCGACGACCCCGCACCCGTGGTCGTCCCACGCCAGGCGGGCAGCGCCGGACGGTACTACTACATCACCGCGGGATCCCCCGAGGAGTTCGAGATCGCCGTCGCCGACCAGCACTGCGACTGCACCTTCGACCTGGAGCTGGACTGGCTCGCGCAGGGCGTCGCACAGTCCGTGGTGCTGGACGACGGCGGCCGCCACTTCCGCGCCCTGGGGTCGGACGACCTGCCCTGGTACCGCGACTACAACCCCGGCGGCGCGGCATCGGTGCTCGTCCCGCAAGCCGCCCCGACCGACTCCACGTCGTGATCGCCACCCCTGTGGCGGAACGGCCCTCACCGAGGGGAACACATGCGAGGCCGCGGACACCGGCGCGTCACGAGCGGAACCACCGCCGTCCTGCTGAGCTGCCTGAGCTGCCTCGGCGGCTGCACCAGCGGCCATCCGGGGCAGACGGGGCAGACCGCCCTGCCGACGGCGCGGGCCGGAACACCGACGGGCCACGGTGACGTCTACGTGGTGGGCCAGGAAACCGACACGCTCACACCGGTCGACCCGGCCACCGGATCGGCACGGCCGCCGATCCCGCTCGGCGTGGCCTGCCAGGACCCCGGCGACCTGGTGGTGAACCGCGCCGGCACCAAGGCCTTCGTCGAGTGCGTCGGCACGCTGATCGAGCCGGTGGACCTGACCACCGGGAAGGTCGGGCGGCCGATCACCCTCTCGATGACCGGCAACAACGACCTCGTCCTCTCTCCGGACGGGTCCAGGCTCTACGCGCTGTCGCTCGACAAGGGTCTGACCGCGGGCGAGGTCACCCCGATCGACACGGCCACGGAGGCCACGGGCCGACCGATCCCCGTCACCGGGAACGTCGACCGCCTCGCCCTCGCCCCGGACGGGCGGCACCTGTACGCGCTCGACTTCGGCCCGGGAGGCGGACAGACCGGTTCACTCACCGTCATCGACACGACGCGCGGCACCGCGTCCCGCCCGGTCCGGCTCGGCGAGAACCCCGCCGACATCGTCGTCACCCCGGACAGCCGGACGGTCTTCGTCACCTGCACCGACTCGCGATACCTCGTACCCCTGGACGGCGCCACCGGCGCGCCGGGGCGTCCCATCCCGTTGGCCGGCAACCCGGTGGACCTCGTCATGGCTCCCGACGGGAGGACGGTGTACGTCATGGGTGTCAGCGCCCCGACCAGGTCGGGCTCGGCCGTCTGGCCCGTCGACACCGCCACCCACGCGGTCGGCGCCCCCGTCGACGTCTCGGGCAACGCGATGACGATCGCGCCGGGCGGCGGCCAGGTCTACTTGTACGGCAACGCCACCCAGCCCACCGTCACCTGGTTCGACACCGCGACCGACCGGGTGGGACCACCGATCACGGTGGGAATCTACGCCTCCGCCATGTCCTTCTCGGCGGACGGCAGGGAGGCCTTCGTCCTCCGGGACGGCACCGACACCGACGACCCCACCACCAAGGTCGTACCGCTCCGGCTGCCGGCCACGCCGGTGGGCAGGCCGGTGACCGTGCTGCCGGGCCCGGGGCTGATGACCGTTGCCGGCCGCGGGTCCGACTGATCGCGCGGAACTCGCCGCCGCGCGGGCCTTGGCTGTTGCCACCGAGCTCCTTACTGTCGAGTAGCCATTGATATGGACACTTCAGCAGCAGGGGGCAACCATGCTCACCATCGGCACCTTACGCAGCACGCTCGTCCTGGCGGGCAGCGCGCTGCTGCTCGGCGCGGGACTCACCGGGCCGTCCGCCGCTCCGGCCGTGGCGGCCGTGTCGGCGGTGGCGGCCGACGGACTGCGGGACGTCATCGTCGTCGGCAACAGCCAGGCCGGGACGGTGAGCTTCATCGACGCCCACACCTTCGCCAACCTCGGCTCACTGGACGTCACCGCCGACGCGCAGCAGCGGATCGCGCAGATGGACCCCGTCCAGTGGGCCGGCTTCCAGGCGGTCACCTCCGTGGAGGGCGGCAACCGCTGGGTGGACGACGCGCAGCTCTCGCCGGACGGGCGACGGCTGTACGTCTCCCGGGGCAACCTCGACGACGTGGCCGCCTACGACATCGCGAGCGGTGCCCAGCTGTGGCGCACCCGCCTCGACGGCTTCAAGGCCGACCACGCCGCGCTCTCCCCCGACGGCACCCGCTACGTCGTCTCCGCGACGACCGCGCAGAAGGCGGAGGTGCTGGACACCGCGACCGGCGCCGTCGTCGGCTCCTTCCCGACCGGCACCTACCCGCACCAGAACGACTACAGCGCCGACGGCCGGTACATCTACAACTCCAGCATCGGTGTCACCTCGCTGCCCAAGTCCCTGGAGTGGGCCAAGGGCACCTTCCAGCTGACCAAGGTCGACGCGCGCACGCTCCAGGTCGTGCAGACCTGGCTGTTCCCGCACGGAATCCGCCCCAACGTCATCGAGCCGGACGGGCGGACCATGTTCACCGACCTGTCCTACCTCAACGGCTTCGCCCAGTTCGACCTCGCCACCGGGCAACAGGTGCGCACCTACCCGATGCCCTACAGCGCGGCCGGCGCCGCGCTGAGCCCGGACAGCTACCCCCAGAACTCCGCCCACCACGGCCTCGCGCTCTCCGGCGACGACTCACGCGTCTGCGACGCGGGCACCATCGACGACTACGCCTCCATCGTCCGCACCGCCGACGGCGGAACCGTCGGCACGGTCACCTACCCCACCGGCAGCCTGCCCTACTGGGCGACCAGCAGCGCCGACGGCACGCTCTGCTTCGTCTCACTCAGCAAGGCCGACGCGGTGTCCGTCATCGACTACACCACCGGCACCGAACTGGCCCGCGTCCCCGTGGGCGCCTTCCCCCAACGCGAACGAACGGGCGCCATCGACCCCTCCGTCCTCCCGGACCTCTCCCCCGCAGCGGGGTGAGGCCTCAGTCCGCAGCGCGGTTCAGGCTGCGGCTGCGGCCGCGGAACTCGGCGACGACGGAGGTGCCGCGGCGGACCGTCACGTCGTAGACGCCGCTGCGGCCGTAGCGGGTGCGCTCCTCGGCGGTGGCGACGAGTTCGTCGCCCTCGTGGACCGGTGCCACGAAGACGATGTCCGCGCCGGCGGCCACCGTGACCGGGCCGTGGGTGTTGCAGGCGCAGGCGAAGGCCGTGTCGGCGAGCAGGAAGACGTAGCCGCCGTGCCCGATCCCGTGGCCGTTGACCATCGTCGGGGTGACCTTCATCCGCAGCACCGCGCGGCCGGTGTCCAGCTCGTCGAGCTGGATGCCGAGCGCGGCGGAGGCCGTGTCGGCGGCGAGCATCGCGCGGGCGGCGGCGAGGCCCGCGTCCGGGCCGGGGCCGGCGGGGGTGGCGGAATCGGTCATGGCTGGAGCGTAGCGGGGCGCGCCACCCGGGCGCGCGCCCCCGGCAACCGGGCGACGGGCGACGGGCGACGGGCGACGGGCGACGGGCGGACCGTGCTCGACCATGGCCGGATGGCCGACACCTCGCTGCTCCCCGGCCTGGACGTGGCCCGGGTGTCGCCGGGCAGCTCTCGCGCTTGCCTCGGGTACTCCGAAATCGTAGTATCCGAAATCGTGAGACCCGATCCCGTCCCCGCCCACCCCTCGCCGCTGCTGGCCCTGCAACGCGCCACCCACGCGACACTGCACCTGCTCACCACCGAGCTGGCCGCCCTCGACATGACCGCGTCCGAGATCAACGCGCTCGCCAACCTGGCCGACGGCCACCCGAGGACCATCTCCCAGCTCGGCAGCGCCGTGGGCACTCGTCCGACGACGCTCACCAGCGTGCTGGACCGGCTGGAGCGGCGCGGGCTGGTCACGCGCCGCGCGCGTGAGGGCGACCGCCGGGCCGTCGAGATCGCGCTGACGCCGCAGGGGCGGGTCGCGGCAGGGACGGTTCGGGAGACGTTCGACGCGGTCGAGCGTCGGGCACTGGACGGGCTGCCGCCGCAGGCGGTCGCCGGGTTCCACCAGGTACTACAGGCACTGACAGAGGTCTCCCGATGAACCACGACCCGATCCCCGCCACCGCCGCCTTCCAGGAGCTGATGAGCGAGGTGATGGCGGGCGCCGACCGCTTCGGCCATCGCCAGCACGTGCAGCTCACCTGGCTCGCCGTGCGCCGCCACGGCGCAGAGCAGGCCGCCGGGCTCGTGGGTGACGGCATCAGCCGCACCGCGACCGCCGCCGGAGCGCCGCAGAAGTTCCACGTGACGATGACCCGCGCGTGGGCGGACCTGGTGGCTCACCACGTCGCCGCCGACAGCCGGGGCGACGGCGCCCCCGACGACTTCGACGCGTTCGCGGCGCGTCACCCGGACCTGCTGGACAAGACGCTGCTCGACCGCTTCTACGCCCCCTCGACCCTTGCGACCGACGCGGCACGCACCGACTGGGTCGAGCCGGACCTCGCACCGTTCCCCTGGCAGCGCGCCTGACGGGCGGCCACGGCGGGGCGCGGATAGCGTGGTGCGGGTCCCGCCAGCGCGACGAGAAGACGGAGCACGCCCGTGATCGAGCAGTTGCAGAGCCTGCCGGAGGGCGTCGTCGGCTTCGCGGTCCGCGACGAGCTGGCGGCCGAGGACTACCGGGAGGTGCTCTCCCCCGCGCTGGAGCGGGCCGCCGAGGCCGGGCCGATCCGCTGCGTCCTGGTCGTCGAGGAGTTCCGCGGCATGACCGGCGGGGCGATGGTGGACGACCTCAAGCTGGGCCTGCAGCACCTGCGCGGCTGGAAGCGGCTCGCGGTCGTCACCGATCTCGCCTGGATGAGCAACATGACCAGCCTCTTCGGCTGGATGATCCCGGGTGAGACCAAGGTCTTCCCGCTCGCGGAGCGCGAGGCCGCGATCGCCTGGGCGGCGGCCTCGGGACCACAGAAGGCAGCCGGCTAACGCCCGGCGGTGCGCTTGCGGGCGATCTCCCGGTCCTCCTCGGGCAGGGCCTCGACGGCGACCAGCAGGGTCAGCAGGTCCGGTTCGAGGGTGAGGGCGCGGAAGGCCAGCGCGACCGTCACGGTGTGGTCGGGCCGACGGACGACCGCCACCGGATCACCGGCGCGGATCTCCCCGGGCACGACGACGCGCAGATAGGCGCCGGGCAGCGCCGCCCGCATGAAGCG
The DNA here is from genome assembly GCF_041261265.1 of Streptacidiphilus sp. MAP12-33. Lineage (NCBI taxonomy): Bacteria > Bacillati > Actinomycetota > Actinomycetes > Kitasatosporales > Streptomycetaceae > Streptacidiphilus > Streptacidiphilus sp. MAP12-33. The sequence continues at coordinate 18,912 of NZ_JBGCCA010000024.1, read as the reverse complement.
CTTGATCCAGCCCTCGCGCTCCAGCCAGCCCTGGAAGGTCGAGCAGGGCACCCGCGGGCAGGACACCTCCAGCACCAGGTCCGGCCCGATCCGCCACCGCTCGCCGATCAGCGCGCCGTTGACGTCCAGTCCGAGGGTGGTGAGGTTCTCGCCGAAGACGCCGTTGGCCAGCGGTCTGCCCAGCTCGTCCTGCCAGGCGTCGAGGTCCTCGCGGGCGTAGGCGTAGACGGCCTGGTCGGTGCCGCCGTGGTGATCGACGTCGTAGACGCGGTCGCCGGCCAGACCGACGGCGCCGGTGCCCCGGGGGCCGGGTGCGGTGACGGCGACCGGGCCGGCGACGGGCCGCTTGTCGATGCCCGTGGAGCCGATGCCCTTCCACGGATTGGGGCGTGGGTGCCCGATGTTCACGGAGAGCAGCTTCACGCGCCCGACGGTACGGTCCCCGGCTGCTCGGCGCGACCGGTTAAGCGGCGCCCTCCCCGTCCCCGGCTCACGGGTAGGCGGGCGGCGCGTCCGAGGGGTCGGTGCCCCACGACGGGCTCGGGTCCCTCGTGAGGGTGAAGTCCAGGCGATCGGTGGAGAGCGCGTCGGTCCAGGTGCTGAATTCGTTGGTGCCGTCACGGGTGAGTGCGGCGATGTGGGGGCCCGTGCCGTGGGTGGCCAGGACGAGGTCGTCACGGCCGGGTCGGTGGATCACGATGTGGGGAAAGAGCGGCGTGGACAGCGCGAGCGTCGTCGTGCCGGGGGTCTGCGGGTAGAGGCCGAGGGCGGCCCAGACGTACCAGGAGCTGAGGGCGCCGAGATCGTCGTTGCCGGGTTCGCCGTCCGGGGTGGCGCGGTAGAGCCGGTCCGCGATCGCGCGGACGACGTCCTGGGTGCGGGCGGGGAGGCCGGTGCTGTCGTAGAGCCAGGGCGTGCCGAAGCCCGGCTCGTTGCCCTGCCAGTGGTAGGGGCGACCGGGGCCGGCGTTGAGCTGGGTGAAGTAGCGGTCCAGGCGGGCGTTGACCGCACCCGCGCCGCCGAGGGTGTCGACGAGGGCCGGCAGGTCGTGGGGCACCATCCACAGGTACTGGGCGGCGTTTCCCTCCTGGAAGCCGTCCTGGGCGCGGCCGTCGTGCAGGTCGAGGGCCGGTCCGCGCGGGAACGCCCCGGCGGCGTCGCGGGGGCGGAGGTAGCCGGTGGCGGGGTCGAACAGGTTGTGCCAGTTGCGGGAGCGGTCACGGAAGCGCCCGGCGGTGTCGGCGTCGCCGACGGCGGCCGCCAGACGGGAGACGGCGAAGTCCGCGACGGCGTACTCGAGGGTGGTGGAGGCGCCGTTGTGCACGTGCGCGGTGGAGTCGATGTGGTCGTTGGGCACGTACCCGAGCTGGAGGTAGCGCGCCTCGTCGGGCCGTTCGGTGTACCAGCCCTGGCCGCGCGGGCCGCCGACGTCCTCCGCGCCGTGGACCATGAGCTGCAGCGCGTGGCCCGCGTCGAAGCCCTGGTCGCCCAGGGCCTGGATCTCGGCGAGGATCGAGTCGGCGGGATCGCCGTTCATGACGCCCGTGTAGCCGTCGGCGTAGGGCCACTTGGGTAGCCAGCCGCCCTGGTCGGCATCGGCGAGCAGGGATGCGGCCAGGTCGTCGGCCCGCGTCGGGAAGAGCCAGGCGAGCAACGGCACCTGGCAGCGGTAGACGTCCCAGCCGGAGATGTCGGCGTACTGGACGTGTCCGGGGGCCACGCTGTGGACGCCTCCGTCGAAGCCGCGGTAGCGGCCGTCCGCGTCACTGAACGTCGAGGGGTGCAGGAGGGAGTGGTAGAGCGCGGTGTAGAACGTGACGCGCCGGGCGCGGCCACCGGCGGAGACCCGGATCGCGTCGAGCGTGTCACGCCAGAGCGCGCGGGCGGCCGCCGCGACCGCGTGGACGTCCCAGGTGCGGGCCTCGGCGTCCAGGTTGCGCTCGGCCCCGGCGGCGTCGACGTAGGAGAGCCCGACCTGCAAGCCGACGAAGGGGTCCCGGCGGGTGTCGAACGTCAACGTGGCACCTGGCACCGGGCCGTGGTGGGAGGCCGGCCAGAGCGCCGCACGGAAGGGCCGGTCGAACCGGAACGCGACGTACATCGTCGTGCCGTGCGGGCTGCCGCAGAAGTGACCGGAGGTCACCCGGCCGACCAGGTGCCGGTCGTCGACGACGCGCAGCGACGCCCCCGAGGTGGCGGTGGCCCCGCCCGCCGCGTTGACGAGCAGCACACCGGAGGACGCGCCGCGCGGAAAGGTGAAGCGCGCCGCGCCGGTGCGCGTGGTGGCGCTGAGCTCGGTGCGGACCCCGGCGGTGGTCACGGTGTAGGCGCCGGGCCGGGCGCTCTCGTGCCGGTGGTCCAGCGGAACGGTCACCGACTCGGGACGCGCGGGCGCGGGACCGGCCAGCGGCAGGACGGGCATGTCCCCCGCGATCGGGCAGCCGGGCCCGGACAGGTGGGTGAGGCTGAAGCCGCGGATGGCCCGGTCGGCGTAGGCGTAGCCGCCGCCGTCGGGGCGGGACGGCGTGTCCGGGCTCCACTGGACCATGCCGAAGGGCACCGTCGCGCCGGGAAAGGTGTCGATCCGCCCGACCCAGCGCCCGCCGGAGCCGGTGCCGACGAACGGGTCCACGAACGCGGTCGGGTCCGCGTCCGCGTCGCTCTCGGCGGCGGCCTCGGCCGAGGCCTCGTCGCTCAGGCCCGGCTCCCCGGTGCCTTGGGCGTCGTCGCCACGCGCCGTGCCGGCCTTCGTCGCCGACGCGTCGTGCCGGGGCACGGAGTGTGCGGGCGCGATGCCCGCTGCGAGGAGAAGCCCGACGGCGGTGCCCGCCGCCACGGCGACGCGGACCTGGTACACGCGTGTCACGCCCCCTCTGCCGACCGTCCCCATGCGGCGTCACCGCCCGGAGGAGGCAGGTTAGGACGGCGGACGCGGTGGCAGCGCGAGCGCGGCCGCCGCCGCGCGCGGGGCTCCCTCGAAGGGGTGCCCCGCGTTGACCTGCGTGGACGAGCCGCCGAAGCGGGCCCTCAGACCGGCCGTCGGCAGGCACCATCGGCAGGCACCGTCGGCCGCGGGCGTCAGGCCGCGGGTGTCAGGCCGCCGCGGTGTAGTCGTAGAAGCCGCGCCCGGTCTTGCGGCCGAGCCGGCCCGCCTCGACCATGCGCAGCAGCAGCGCCGGCGGGGTGTAGAGCGGCTCCTTGAACTCCTCGTACATGGCCTCGGCCGCCGCCCGGACGGTGTCCAGGCCGATGAGGTCCGCGAGCCGGAGCGGGCCCATGGGGTGGGCGCAGCCCATGACCATGCCCGCGTCGATGTCCTCCGGCGCGGCGAAGCCGGACTCGGCCATCCGCACGGCGGCGAGCAGGTACGGGATGAGCAGGGCGTTGACGACGAAGCCGGCCCGGTCACGGGCGGGGACTGCCTGCTTGCCGAGCTGGTCGACGACGAAGTGCTGCGCGCGGGCCCGGGTCTCGTCGGAGGTGAGCAGCGAGGGGACGAGCTCGACCAGCGGCAGGACAGGCACGGGGTTGAAGAAGTGGATGCCGATGACCTGCGCGGGACGCGAGGTCGCGGTGCCGAGGCGCATGATCGGGATGGAGGAGGTGTTGGTGGCCAGGATCGCGTCGGGGTCGGCGACGATCGCGTCGAGCTTGGCCAGGACCTCGGTCTTGACCTCCTCGATCTCGGCCACGGCCTCGACGACGAGCTGACGGTCGGCCAGATCGGCCAGATCGGCGGTGTAGCGCAGACGGGCGGCGGCCTCGGCCGCGTCCTGCTCACTCAGCTTGCCCGCGCGCACGGCGCGGGCCAGGGACGCCTCGATCCGCTCGCGGCCGCGCCGCAGGGCCTCGGCGTCCGCCTCGGCCACCACGGTGTCGAGCCCCGACCGGGCGCAGACCTCGGCGATCCCGGCGCCCATCTGCCCGCAGCCGACCACACCGACCCGCTCGATCCCGGGTGCCGATACCGCCGCCGCCTGTGTCGTGTCAGCCATGACGTCCCTCTCCCCTGCCTGCTGGTGCCGTGCCGGAACGGGACTGTACGGCACTCAGTGTCACCGAGCAAGGTACTCAGTACCCCATCTCAATTTCAGCAAAAGCGGCCTCCGAACAGGCTACTTGCGAGTAACCGCCGAGTGCGACCGGAGAGCGGCGGCCACAGAGAGGGTACTCAGTGTCACCACCGGCGTCGCTTGGTACCCTTCGTACGGAAACCCGGAACCCCAGGCAGGAGAGATCGGCATGACTGCCGAGGACGGCACCGAGGGCGGCGGGCGCCGCGCCAACAGAGGCGTGTGGATCCGGGCCTTCATCTACGTCATCGGCTTCCATGTCTTCGCCGCGTTCGTGATGCTGCTCTTCTACACGGGCTCGCACCGCCACTGACGCACCACCACAGTGCGGAATGTGATCCGCTTTGCACCCGGTCGACACCACCGAGGGCCCTCAGGTGTGCTGCACGACACTGCAGGTGTGGGCGTACGGCATCGGGGTCGGGGTGGGGTTGCGGGAAGGGGCGGGCCAGCCGCTCCCGGCGCACTCGTCGCCCCGGACGAACGGCCGGGCTGAGGAACAGCACCAGCGGACTCGCCGCACAGCACGTCGTTGCCATGTCCGGTGCCCTCCTCGTGACACCGTCTGAACCGTGGTCGGCGGAACACGCCGGAGAGGGCTGATCATCCGACTCCGTCATCGGCGGCCCTGCGCTCCCGACCCGCCGATCACGCCCATGCGGTCGCATGGGCGCCCTCTGACTGAGAGTGGTGACGCACCGATGCCCCGGTTCGGCTGGACCCTTCACGGCGACGGCAAACACATCCGAACCGGCGAGGTCGTCAAGCCCTGGGAGCGGTTGAGCTGGGGACGCACCATCGGACTCGGCGCCCAGCACGTCGCGTCGATGATCGGCGCTTGCTACGTCGCCCCGATCCTCATGGGCCTGAACCCCAATCTGACCGTGATGATGTCTGGCATCGCAACGATGCTCTTCCTTCTGATCACGCGTGGAGCGATCCCCAGCTACCTGGGCTCCAGCCTGTCGTTCGTCGGTGCTGCCACGACGATCCGCGCCCAGGGTGGCACCACCGCCGACATCACCGGAGCCCTCCTGGTAGTCGGCCTCGTCCTCGCCCTGTTCGGCGTCGTCGTACAGCGCGGCGGGGCGCACATCATCCAGGCGATCCTGCCACCGGCCGTTACTGGCGCAGTGGTCATGCTGATCGGCTTCAACCTCGCCCCCGTCACCGCGGCAACCTACTGGCCCCAGGACCAGTGGGTCGCCCTTGCCACGATGGCCGCCACCGGCTTCGCGCTGGTGGCGCTGCGCGGCTTCGCCTCCCGCATCGCGATCTTCCTCGGCCTGGCCTTCGGCTACGCCCTGTCCTGGATCCTCGACCGCACAGCCGGAAAGATCCACTCCGCCGACGGATCCGGAAAGTTGACGGATCATTGGCGACTGGACCTGTCGGGCGTCGGCCCGGCACAGTGGATCGGCCTGCCCGACTTCCACGGTCCGCACTTCTCCGGGTCCGCGATCCTGGTCGCCCTCCCCGTCGTCATCGCCCTGATCGCCGAGAACACCGGCCATGTCAAAGCCGTCAGCGAGATGACCGGGGCCGACCTCGACGAGCGGATGGGCGACGCCATCGCCGCCGACGGCGTCGCCACCGTCCTTTCCACCGCCGTCGGCGGCGGGGCCACCACCACCTACGCCGAGAACATCGGCGTCATGGCCGCCACCCGCGTCTACTCCACCGCCGCCTACTGGGCCGCCGCCTGCTTCGCCCTGCTGTTCGGCCTCTGCCCCAAGTTCGGCGCCGTCGTCGCCGCCATCCCCGGCGGCGTGCTCGGCGGCATCACCGTCGTCCTCTACGGCATGATCGGCCTGCTCGGCGCCCAGATCTGGATCCGCAACAAGGTCGACCTCACCAACCCCGTCAACCTCGTCCCCTGCGCCGCCGGCATCATCATCGGCGCCGGCGGCGTCACCATGCACATCAGCAAGAACTTCGAACTCGGCGGCATCGCCCTGGGCACCATCATCACCCTCGTCGGCTACCACTCCCTCCGCGCCCTCGCCCCCGCCCACCTGCGCGAAACCCCCCAAACCGCAGACACCGACCTGGGAGATCCAGACTCTGCGGACGCCTGAGGGTTTCCCTGACGGCTGAGGCACGGGCCGGGGTGCGGATAGGCCACAGGGGTACGAAGCACCGCCGCGCCGCAGTATTTCGCGGACTCGAGTGCCGCGAGGGCCAGACTGACAGCTCCGGCCCCATCGAAGCCACAGGAGAGTCATCGTGCTGGAGCGCAGTGCCACCAAGCGGGGGACCAGGATCACCTTCGTCCTGCCCGCCGACGAGCGACCGGTCAGCGTCGTGGGCGACTTCAACGACTGGACCCCCGGCGCGCACCCGCTCGCACCGCGCAAGGACGGCTCCCTCGCCGTCAGCGCGGACCTGTCGAAGGGTCAAGTCACGGCATTCCGCTACCTGGCGGACGGGGGCCTCTGGTTCGACGACCCGACCGCCGACCACCACGACGGCGCCAACGGCTACATTCACACCTGACGCCCCAACCCGGGCGGTGGATGCAGGTACGTAGGGTCCAGGGCCGAGCTCAGCACCCGGCCCTGGGTACGGTGACGGCGTCGACGGTGCGAGTGGGCCCCGGGAGCGCGCGATCGGTGCTGCTCGACTCCGGCGCCGAACCCCGTCGGGTCGGATGCTTCGTCCGACCGGCTCGCCCTCAGTCGCAGCCCGTGGCCGCGGCATGGGGGCGGCCCTGCTGGAGCAGACTGCAGAACGTGGCGGCCGCGACCTTCCACGAGCCGGCCTGGAGCTGGGCCATGCCCTCCGTCTGAGGCTGGGCGGGCAGACCGCGCGCGCACACGTCGTAGGTGACGACGGCACTGGTGTCGCTGATGAAGTGGATCCGGGTGACCGCGACCCGGGCAGGCGTGGCGAGCCCCTCGCGGGTGAAGCCCCGAAGCGCGATATCCAGGTCGGGGGCGTCCTGCAGGAGCTCCTCCTTCCGTCGCAGTGGCACCGCTGGATCAAGGAACTCGGTGTAGGTGTCCTGCACGTCGCGGCCCGCTCCCCGCACATCGGCGGGGCCGTCCCCGTCGATGAGCGCCGACCCGCCGAGAGAGCACAGCCTCGACGACCGGCCCGCGGCCGCAACAAGCCCAACGTGCGCCGACCGGGCGACCACCAGGTCGCCGCTGCATGCTGAGACCACCAGCACAGCACCGGCCACGAGCCATGTCCAGCGCCCAGCTGCTCCGTATGCGGCCATCACACCTCCTGCGGCACGGGCTCTTCGCCGTTGGCCTCATAGGTACGGCTTCGGTGTCTCCAGGACGCCTCCGCGCCGGTGCAGTCGCCGAAACAGACGAACATCCGACGGCCATTCAGCCGCCACATCCTGCTCCGTCACGCGCCTGGCGGCAGCTGCGTGTCGGCGGCCTCGCCCGGACCTCCGGCCGCGCGGGAGGCAATCCATGCCTCGACCTGCTGGACTTCCCGTCGGCGGGCGCTGACCTCCGCCGCGGCCCACCCCGCGTTGCGCTGCGCCTGCCGGCGCACACCGCTGGGCTCGACCGCCGCCAGGCCACGGACGGCGCGCTCCCCGATCGCCCGTAGCAGATCCCAAGTCCCCGTCCACGCGAGCACGCGGTGTTCCTCTCGAAGGGCGCCGACACCAAGCGGTCGCCTGCGACGATCCGAGCGGCCGGTGTGCCGTCACCCGGCCGCCCCGTGAGAACCCGCCGCGCTGTCTCGGCGCGGGCGGCAACAGGCGAGCCTTGCCGACGCTACTCCCCCGACGGGACGCCGCACTCCGACCCGCCCCAGGCGTGGTCCGAACGAGCGCACACCGTGTTCGCCGAACGCGGTTCCGACCGTCCCGCTGTTCCGAAGGTCATAGACCGCGTTCTCTCCGCCACTCGGCGACGCATCCGCCGCCGGTGGCAGCCGGTTACGCCACAGGCCCCTGCACAACCACGTGGGACCAAGGCCGCGTCGCGCCCTGCGCCCTGCGCCCGCTGCCGAACATCGTCGTCGCTGGCGTCGCGTTCCCTGTTCCGCCCGCGGACTGAACCAGCGCTGGGCTCGGACCTACGCCCACACCTCGGGTCCACCGCCCTGCCACTCCACCATCCGCTCGGCTTCGAGATCGAGTTCGTCCAGGCCCGCACGGCGGCAGAACTCGGCGACGTCCTCGAGCTCAAACGCCTTCCCGACCTGCGTACCGAGGATGTCCACGCGCCGGAACGGCCTCACGACACCCTCGGAGACGACCGGGTGGACGACGACATGGGCGTGATGGTGCTCTGCATGGGACGGCTCCTCGCTCATGCCTCCAAGCTGCCCGAGCCGGATGCGTGGGGCACCCCCGCAACGCCGGGAAGTCACGCTGGGTGACTCATCCCTTCGGTTGTCGCGACGCGCGGCCCTTCCCGGCTACTGCTGTGCTGGGCTCCCACCCGAAGCCCAGGCAAGGAGTACGCGATGCCGCAGAACGAAATGATCCCGCGCGACCGCGGCGACGATCCCGCCATCTACGAGCGGTCCGAGGAAACGGACGGCCCGGACGACGACTTCCTCGACGACCTCACGATCGTGTTGGCGGAGGACTAGCGGCAGGCGTCCCGCCCCGAGGTCCAACCCCGCAGTCGCCCCGCCCTCGCCGCCAAGAGAGCCTGACAGCTCCACGTGAACGCGGGGCGTCTGCACTCCCCGTGCCGCACGCTGCCGCTCGGGCGATCCACTGGCACGGGCGCGTTCCCCCGGGTGTGTCATGGCCGATCGGCGCCGCTCGCGAACTAGCGTGACGCCATGACGCTCTCCGACCGTGACGCCGAGTTCCTCGGCAGCCACCATGCTGCGGCCATGATCACCGTTACCTCGGGCGGCATCGCGAAGACCGCTCGCGTGGGCGTCGCCTTGGTGGACGGACAGCTCTGGAGCAGCGGCACCCGCGACCGCGTCCGCACCCAGCGCCTTCGGCAAGACCCCCGGTGCACCGTCTTCGTCTTCAGCGACTCCTTCTCCTGGCTGACCCTGGAGACCACGGTCACGATCCTGGAGGGCCCCGACGCGCCGGCGCTGAACCTGCGGCTCTTCCGGCAGATGCAGGGCCGGCCCACCGGCCCGCTGAACTGGTTCGGCCAGGAACTCGGCGAGGAGCAGTTCCTCGGCCGCATGGTGGACGAAGCCCGGCTGGTCTACCGGTTCGACGTCCACCGGACCTACGGCATGCGCTGAGGCCCGAGGACCTGCCGCCCGACCCGGGGCCCGGGTCAGTGGCCGAAGAGGTGACGGCGCGGGCGGCTCCCCCGCCCGGTGGCCGCGCCGACCGTCGTGCTCGTCCGGTCGCCGGAGTCGGGTTCCGTGGGGATGGCGGCCGGCGGTCGCGTGTCCTCACTGGTGCGGGGCTGCCGGGCTCCACGCAGCAGGACCCTGCGGCGGCTCGCCAGCCTGCCGCCGACGCGGGTCATGGCGAGGGCGAGACAGAAGATCAGGGCGAGCGCGAGTAGGCGAGCGCAAGTCGGCGAGCGCGAGTCCCAGAGTGGGGACGGGGAGTCATCGCAACGACTTCAGCCGATCTGGCTCAGCTGCGGTACCAGGTCCTGCCCCACCCGCCGCGCGAACTCGACCGGGTCCCGGTCCGGCATCACCTGCAACTCCGTCACGCCGAGGCGCGCGTACTGCTCGGCCTGCGCGAGGAAGGCCTTCGGGTCGTCGAGCGGTGACCGCAGCGCCAGCACCGTCTTCGCGATCGCACCGTAGTCGCGGCCCACCCCGGCGCAGTGTGCGCGCAGGACGTCGAGCTTGCGTGCCACGTCCTCGGGGCTGGAGCCGAAGAGGTTGCAGGCATCGGCGTAACGCGCGACGAGCAACAGCGTCTTCTTCTCACCACCTCCGCCGACCATGATCGGCGGATGCGGCCGGGTCAGTGGCGCCGGCACGCAGAGGGTCTCCGCAAGGTGGTAGTGCCTGCCCTCGTAAGGTCCGTTGTCCTTGCTCCACATCTGCTGACAGATCTGCAGCGTCTCCTCGAGCCGCTCGAAACGTTCGGCCACCGGCACGACGGGCACGCCGAGCCCACGCTGCTCCCGCTCGTACCATGAGGCGCCGATGCCGAGACGTGCCCGGCCACCCGAGAGCACGTCGAGAGTGGTGACGATCTTCGCCAGCAGCCCTGGGTGCCGGTACGTCACACCTGTGACGAGCAGCCCGAGCGTCATCCGCTCGGTCAGCGCAGCCACATAGCCGAGAGTTGCATAGCCCTCGAGCATCGGCTCGTCTGCTGCGGAGTTCGGCGTCTCCATCTGGAAGTAGTGGTCCATGACGGTGAAGGAGGCGAACCCCGACTGCTCCGCCACACGCGCTGTGTCGGCCAGCGTGGCGGTGATCCGGGCCGGATCGGAGGGCACCGAGAAGTTCCAGTAGTGCAGCCCCACCTTCACGGGACACCTCCGCAGACACGATGGCGGGCGACGGCGCTGCCTGCTGCCCACTGCTGCCAGTTCGCAAGTCCCTCCCGAGCGTACCGGTCCGTTCCACTCACAGCTTGGAGGTCGGTGGCGACTCGTGGCGCATCGCTCTCGCACCGAGTGTCCGCCCCGCGCGCGGTGTGACCGTTCGTCCTGCCGGGACATGAAGCAGTAGACCGAGGACCAGAACTGGTCGGGCGTCGTCCCGATCCTCACCACCCGCCACGAGGGCGACCTGGCGCCCCTCCGCCGAAGTGCTTTTGTACGCTTCTTGACGAGATGACCGCTTCTGGGCAGCATGCACCCGCGCGCTGCCGGCGCGGCGCGGAGGGTGCACCGTGTTGAGCTTGACCGGGACCGGACTGCTGTGGTTCCTGGCGGCCCTGACCGTCGGGGCGGTGGCGGCGGCGACGGCCCTGTGGAACCGCGTGCACGGCCCGGGCCTGCTGCGGCTGCTCCAGCGCGTCCTGCTGATCATGGTGTGCCAGGCGACCGCGATCGCGCTGGTCGCCGCGTGGATCAACAACAGCTACGGGCTGTACGCGTCGTGGTCCGACCTCCTGGGGAGCCCCGGCGGCGGCACGGTGGCCATGCCCGGACCTCCCCCGGGCCGGGCCGCGTTCACCCGCGCCAGCGACGGCACCCTGCAGACCTACGTCCGCGGCAGGGCCTCGCGCCTGTCCGGGCAGGTGATCGTGTGGACCCCGCCCCAGTACGACCAGTCCGCCTACCGGCACACCGCCTTCCCGGTGATGATGCTGCTGCACGGCGTCCCCGGTTCCCCCTCCTCCTGGATCGAGGGTGGCGGCATGCCCCAGGCTCTCGCCGCGATGATGGCCGACGGCACCGTGCGGCCCGCGATCGTCGTGATCCCGGTCATCGACCCCGCCGGGGTGGACACCACGTGCAGCGACGTCCGGGGCCACGCGAACGCCACCTGGCTCGCCGACGACGTCCCCACCCTCGTCCGCGCCCACTTCCGCACGCTGCCGGCGCCGCACGGCTGGGGGCACGCCGGCCTGTCGACCGGCGGCCTGTGCGCGGTCAAGCTGGCCATGCAATACCCGCACACCTTCACCGCCGCGGCCGCCATGGACCCCGACCCGTTCACCGGTGACCCGACCGCCCTGCCGGACCCGCTCGCGCGCCAGCACAACAGCCCCCTCTGGCTCGCCGGCCAGAAGCCGGACGTGTCACTGCTTCTGGCGACCAGCGCCCAGGACTCCTTCAGCCCGGTCGGGAACCTCGTCGCGCTCCAGGACGCGGTCCAGCCCCCGACCACCGTGGCACCGCTGCTGATCCTCGCTCAGGGCGGCCACAACTGGGGAACCTGGCAACGGATGTACCCCACCGTCTTCCCCTGGCTCAGCCGGCAGCTCACTCCCCCCTCCTGAGCCTTCGGCTGCCGGCACGACGCGCAACTCGGTTCCTACCGTCCGTGCGTGGTGCTCTTACCGATCCGCGCGCACGGGGGTGATACACAGTGGACTGCCGCGCCCTGGTGGCGTGATGAAACAAGCTCCCGTCCCCCGCCTGCGACCGCAGGCACCGCGCGAAGGCCTTCCTGTCATGCTCTCGATAACCCGCCACCCCGTGAAGTCCCTGCGGACCGTGACCACCGTCGTGGCGCTCACGGCCGGAGCCGGACTGCTCGCCGCCGCCCCGGCAGCCGCCAAGTCCGACCTGGACCTCCACGCCGAGCGCACCGTGGTCGCGCAAGGCCAGTCCGTGCGGCTTGCGGCTTCCGGCGCGTCGGACGACTTCGGCGGGGACACGATGCTGCTCTGCGTCGACGAGCGCTCCGGCCCGGACGCGTGGCGGACCCTGCGCTGCACCACCGCCGCCACGCTGCTGGTGTCGGTTCGGCCGACGGGAGCGGGGCAGGCGGAGTACCGGGCCCGACTGCTCGCGGTGACCGCGCCCGGCCGCACCACGGTCGACCGTACCTCGGCCCCGGTGCTCGTGCGGGTGCGCTGACCTGACGGAACGTCGCCCGCGCCGATCACCACCCCTGGTCCGGCCGGACCAGGGCGAGTCCTTGCAGGACGTTGAGGGAGACGGCCGTGACGGGTCGGAGGAAGCGCGCGCACGGCCAGACCTGATCGACGGCGCAGACCGGTACGGGGGTGCGGCGCTGGACGGTGGTGCCGTCGCCGAGACCTCCGACGGTGTTGTCGCCCCAAGGTCAGGGCGGTGCCGTCGGCGGCGACAGCACCGCTGTTCAGCAGCCCCGCCGTGATGGACCGGGCATGGGTGAGCAGGTGCGTGCAGGCGGCGAACTGCCCGGGCGCGCAGACCGGGACGGGGGTGTGCCGGTTGGCGGTGGTGCCGTCGCCGAGTTGGCCGTCCTCGTTGCTGCCCCAGCCGAACGCCGAGCCGTCCGCGCCGAGTGCGAGGGAGTGCCGGATACCGGCCGAGACGGCGGTGACGTGGTGCAGGAACGCGGTGCAGGGCGCGTGCTGCCCCGGCGCGCAGACTGGGACCGGGACGTCACGGTTGGTCACGGTGCCGTCCCCCACCTGGCCCTGGGTGTTGACGCCCCAGGCCAGGGCATCCCCGCTGCGGGTGAGCGCGAGGCTCTGGGTGGCACCGGCCGCGACCGCGGCGACACCGCCCAGGTGGGTGCCGCAGGGCGCGTGCTGTCCCGGCGCGCAGACCGGGACCGGCACGGCGCTGCTGGTGAAGAGGTTCCCGTCGCCGAGCCGTCCGCCGCCGTTCGTGCCCCAGGCGAACACCGTGCCGTCGCGCAGCAGGGCCAAGGCGTGGACATTTCCGGCCGCCACCGCGGTGACGTCGGCGAGGAAGCGGGTGCACGGGGCGTGCTGGCCGGGCGCGCACACCGGCGCGGGCACCGAGGACGCGCCGCCGGTGGTGCCGTTGCCGAGCTCGCCGATGATGTTCCAGCCCCAGGCGACCACGCTGCCGTCGGAGCGCACCGCCAGCGCGTACTCGCCTCCGGCGACGCCCACGGACACGCTCGTGACGTGGTCGAGGAAGCGGCTGCAGGGCGCGTGCTGGCCAGGTGCGCAGACCCGCTCGGGGACCAGGGCGCCGGGGCCGGTGGTGCCGTCGCCGAGCTGGCCGTGGTCGTCGTGGCCCCAGCTGAGCACGGTGCCGTCGCTGCGCAGGGCCAGGGCGAAGTCCCCACCGGCGGCGACCTGCCGCACGTGGTCCAGATAGGGATTGCAGAGGGGGCGTCTGCCCTGGGCGGCAGACGGCGACGGGGGTCAGCGTGCCGTTCGTGGTCCCGTTCCCGAGGTTGCCGAAGCCGTTGGGGCCCCAGCCGACAACGGTGCCGCCCCCGTCGTCGGCCGCCCTGGCGGTCCTGACCTGGCCCCCGCCCCCGTCCGCGGGCTGCGCCGCGACGGGCACGGCCAGGAGGCCGACCCCGAGCGGGGCCGTTCCGGCGAAGCCGTCACCGACGAGGCAAGAGCCGATGACACGGCGTCAGGGTGCCGGCCGGCCTGAGGCCAGTGGCGCATGAACGGTCGCAGGCGGGGCAGGCGCGGCCCTGAGGAGGTGGGAACGGAAACCACTCCCGGTCCGAACGAGAAGGAGCACGAATGAGCCACGCGGTGTGGAGCTACCCGACCGACAGCGGCCTGCTCGCCGGAGAGGACGTGTCCGGGTACCGAGTCGAGGCGGCCGACGGACACGTCGGCCAGGTCGAGGTCGTCCTCGACCGCGGCGACCAGCGGTCGCTGATCGTGGACACCGGAACCTGGATCCTCGGCCGGCGGGTCGTCGTCCCGGCGGGCGCGGTCTCCCGGATCGACGGCGCGAGCAAGTGCGTCCACGTCGCCCGGACGCGGGAGGAGATCAAGAACGCTCCGGCCTTCGCGCGCAACGACGACGACTTCTGGGCCCGCCTCGGCTCCTACTACGGCGCCTTCTACGGGTTCGGTCCCCTGCCCTAGTACTCCGAACCCGGTGGCCACCCCGCGGAACGATGCAGCGACGCTGCGGCGGGCGGCGCCCCGGTGCGGTGTCCATCGTGGGAGGAGTCTCGCGAACCCGCGAGGGGAGGGCGCAGGGGGGCACGTCCGACAACACCCGGCCAGACCCGGCGGCGGCCCGTGCCCGTGAAGAGCCGTCGGCGTCGGAGGCTCGCCCGGTCAGAGGGGGGCGGCCATCCGGTAGACCGAGACGTGAGAACGCGATTCCGCGGTGAACTCCCCTCCCGTCCAGTCGGCATGCCTGGACTCCAGTGTCATGCCGGCAAGCTCGGCCATCAGGTCGAGTTCGGCCGGCCAGATGTACCGGTGCGGGCTGCGGAACACCCGGGCCTCGCGACCGGCGTCGGCGTCGAACCGGAAGTGGTGCGAGACGACCTGCTGGCGCAGGACGTCGTAGGTGTCGAGCCCGATGTACCCTGTCGCCGACTCCCAGACCACGGCCCGCTGACCTGGCGGCAGCTTGCGGAGTTCGGGGACCCACAGCTCGACGACGAACCGCCCGCCGGGCGTGAGGTGGCGTGCGGCGTTTCGGAAGCAGGCAACCTGCTCGGCCTGCGTGAGCAGGTTGGAGATGGTGTTGTAGACGAGATAGACGAGCTGGAACTCGCCTGGAAATCGTGCGGTGGCCATGTCGCCGACGACGACCGGGATGACCGCGCCGTCCGCCTTCGCGCGGAGCCGATCGATCATCGGCTGCGACAGCTCGATGCCGCTGACCGGGATTCCGCGCTCCGCGAGCGGCACTGCCACCCGTCCGGTCCCGATGGCGAATTCCAGTGCCCGCCCGCCATCGGCGAGCTCCACGAGTCGGTCCACTGTCGGCCTCAGCACCGCCGGCGCGAACATGCCGGTCCCAGGGGTGTCATAGCTCTGGGCAGCCTCTTCATCCCAAATCTCACTCTGAAGCATGAGCAGCGATGATTTCCCACCACCCGAGTAACGTCAACGCGGTTTTCCTATCACCAAGTTGAGGTCGTACCGCCGGTTGGAGCTCCGACCCGGATCGAACAGGTCCGCGAACCGGCCCGCCACCACGCGGCACCACGCAACAGCCCACGGGAACCGCGTGGCGGGTTGCCCTTCCGGGGCCTGGCTGCCGAAATGGGAACATGCCCGTGCAACGCATCGGATTGGTCGTCCATCAGGGGCACGCCGCCGCCCTGGCCGCCGCGCTCCTGGTCCACGCCTGGTCCGAGGACCACGGCATCCCCTGTACCGAGATCGACGTCTGGTCCGAGGATCACGAACGTCGCTCCGGCCGCGAGGAGGCGCACGCCGCCGGGGACCCCGACCTGGTCGTCACCCTGGGCGGCGACGGCACGTTCCTGCGTGGAGCGCGGATCGCGGTCAAGACCGGGGCCAGCGTGCTCGGCGTCGACCTGGGAAAGGTCGGGTTCCTGACCGAGGTGCCGGTCGGTGACGTCGTCTCCGCGCTGGACGCCGTCCAGGCGGGCGGGGCGCTGGTGGAGGAGCGCATGACGCTGACCATGCGCGCCTCCCGGCCCCCCGGGATCCCCGCCGGGATGGAGACGGTCCTCTGCTACGGCCGTGGCCCCGCCCTGCCCCCGCCGCACGTGCGGCCGGAGAGCACCCTCGCCGACGGCTGGGGCATGCCCCTGGACGTCAACGCCCTCAACGACGTCGTGGTGGAGAAGCTGTCTCGCGACCACCAGGTCTCCGCGGGCGTCTACATCTCCGGCCGCCTGCTGGCGGCCTACTCGGCGGACGCGCTCGTGGTGGCCACGCCCACCGGCTCCACCGCCTACTCCTTCGCCGCAGGCGGGCCGGTGCTCTCCCCGCACATGGACGCCGTCGTGTTCACGCCGATCGCCCCCCACATGACCTTCAACCGCACGGTCGTGGCCGCACCGGACGAGCCCGTCGCGCTGCGTATCCTGCCGCACTCCGGCCGGGCGGCCGTCAGCATCGACGGCCAACTGCGCGGCGTGCTCGACCCCGGCGACTGGATCGGCGTCTACCGCGCCCCGCAGCGGCTCCGGCTCATCCGCCTCCACCCCACCGACTTCTACGGCCGCCTGCGCGACCGCTTCCGCCTCACCGACGCACCGGCCACCGCGACCGACGGCGAGTCGGCGCCCTTCTTCCGCCCCGACTCCCCCGTCCCCCCGGATCTCGCCGGACTGCGCCTGCCCCCTCCCAGCGCGGCCCGCTGACCACGGGGCGCTGCTGCTGCGCAGCCGCTGAGGGGCACGACGGGCGACGACGAGCGGCGACGGCGACCTGGCACCGCGTCAGACCGTGAGCACGATCTTGCCGCGCAGGTGCCCGCGCTCGCTGATCCGCTGGGCCTCGGCACCGCCCGTCAGCGGGAGGACCCGGTACAGCGGCAGCCGGAGCGTGCCGGCCCCGTGCAGGGCGAGCGCGGACGCGATCCCGGCGAGCGCCGTCACCACGACCGCACCGATCCCGTGGTGCCGGACCTGAACGACGCCGACCCACCGTTCATCGCGGGCCGGGCCCGCCCGGATCGGCTCCTCCCGGTCCGTCTCGGCGGGCATGGGACGTGAGGCGATCGGCCAACGCGACGACGAGGTCGCGCAGTTCGTCGGGGCGCTCGACGACGAACGGCCGGTCGAGGGCGGCGAGCACGGGAGGCAGCCAGTCGAGTCGCTCCGCCCGTAGCCGCACGCGCAGCCAGCCCTCGGTGGCGCCGTGCCCGCCCGTGCTGTCCCGGGGCACGCCGTCCTCGGCCGTGCTGTCCCGGGGCACGCCGTCCTCGGCCGTGCTGTCCCCGGGCACACCGTCCTCGGCCGTGCTGTCCTCGGCCGCTGCCGGCGCGTACGACTCCAGACTCGCGACACTCGCGGGAAGGTGGGCGCGCACCTGCTCAACGGTTGCCTGGACCGCCAGGACCACCTCGTGCCGGTACTCGGCCGCCGCGAACCCCGACACCAGGCGCTGCGCCGGGGCGGGACCTTCGGGCACGTCGAACGATCCGGGCAGGGTCCTCGCGTCGGCGATGCGGTCGAGCCGGAAGGTCCGGTCCTCGCCGATCCCGGCGTCCTGGCCCGTGACGTACCACCGGCCCGCGTGGACGACGACCCCGTACGCGTGCAGGGTGCGTTCGCTGCGCTGTCCGTCGCGGCCGGTGTAGCGGATCGCGACCGGCCGGTGGTGGCGCACCGCGTCGGCGACGGTGAGCAGGACCGCGGCGTCGGGGCTGTCGGGCCCGCCGGGCCGGTCCGTGAACGCCAGGGCCTCCAGCAGGGCGTCGAGCCGGCGGGCGATGTGTTTCGGCAGCACCCGCCGGATCTTCGCCGATGCCGTCTCGTTCGCCGTGCGCTGCGTCGTCGTCAGCCCCGCCCGGCGGCCGGCGACCAGGCCGAGCAGGACGGCGAGCGCCTCGTCGTCGCTGAGCATGAGCGGAGGCAGGCGGTACCCAGGGCCGAGCCGGTACCCGCCGTAGCGGCCACGCACCGATTCCACCGGCACGTCCAGGTCGATCAGCTGCTCCACGTACCGGCGCACGGTGCGCCCCTCGACGCCGAGCCGGTCGGCCAGCTCGGCCACCGTCCTGGTGCCGCCCGACTGGAGCAGCTCCAGGAGTGTCAGCACGCGGCCGGTGGGTCGGGACATGTCCGCAGCCTAACGCGAATACTGGACCGATTCTGTCCCCTATTTCTCCTAGCCTGCGACGTGCACCCCTGCACCCCTCCCGTACGACCAAGGAGATCTCATGGACTTCGTCTCGATCCGCATCATCACCGAAGACGTGGCGCGCCTCGTCGCGTTCTACGAGCGCGCCACCGGGGCCCGTGCGACGTGGGCCACCGAGGACTTCGCCGAGCTGCGGACGGCGGGCGCCACCCTCGCGATCGCCGGCACCCGCACCGTCCTCCTGTTCGCCCCGGGCTCCGCCCGCCCCGCGGACAACCGCAGCGTGATCACCGAGTTCCTCGTCGACGACGTGGACCGCGTCCACGAGAACCTGACCGCCTTCGTCACCGACTTCGTCGCCGGGCCCACCACGATGCCCTGGGGCAACCGCTCGCTGCTCTTCCGCGACCCCGACGGCAATCTCGTCAACTTCTTCACCCCCGTCACGCCGGCGGCCGTCGAGAAGTTCGCCAGCTGACGCCGCGCGACCCGCGCTGTCGTCGCCAGGCCCTAGGGTGGCGGCATGGACGAGTACGCGGTCCCGATCCTCCCGAGCCGGGACCTGGACGAGACGCTGGAGTTCTACGGCCGTCTGGGCTTCGAGTCCCGTGGCCGCTGGGACGGGCCGGACGGCTACCTGATCGTCGTCCGCGGCACGGTGGAGCTCCACTTCCGCCACGACCCCGGGGTCTTCAACGGCCGGCCTGTGAAGTTGAAGGGGTGAGCGTAACGGTGTTTGGGTGAGTGAAGCTTCTATGTCTCGTCAACCCCTGGTGTCGTTGCGGCGGCGTTGTTGAGGTGGCGGTAGAGGCGTCGGGCGAGGTAGCGCTTGATGCAGCG